>CAZRIB010000095.1:0-11196 GCA_964600035.1 uncultured Ardenticatenaceae bacterium
TTCGTGAGGGTGGTTTGACGGTTGGTGCTGGTGTTATCACCAAGATTATTGCATAATAGTTAATGTGGGTGGGGATTTATCCCTACCCACATTTTATCTCGCGGTTGCGAGCTTAGGGGGTTAGCTCAATTGGCAGAGCGACGGTCTCCAAAACCGTAGGCTGCGGGTTCGATTCCTGCACCCCCTGTATTTCATAAATGAAGTCGTGGAGGAGAACACCCTCCACGACAATTATTTCTAGACCTTACTAGATATTTGGGAAGGAATTTAAAGTGGCAACTGAAAAACGTAGTGGCGCAGTAAAGAAGCCAACTGAAAACAAACCTCCGCAACAAAATCCAATTTCGAAATATTTTCGTGAAACACGTGGGGAATTAAGAAAGGTAACGTGGCCCACACGTGAAGAATCATATCGCTTAACGGCTATCGTTATTGGTGTCACAATTGCTTTTAGTATTTTTTTATGGACATTTGATGCCATTTTTTCAAATAGCTTGAATTGGTTATTGCGGTTGATTATTGGTGCTTAGTATGGAAGTGCGGCAAGGATTGAATACAAACGGCCGTAACTCCCAATTGAAATGTAAAAAGAAATGACGGAAAACACAGAAAATCAGGAACCCACTCTGGATAACGATACAGCAAAAACAAAAGAATCCCAACTCATCCCAGATGATGGTCGGGCTTGGTACGTTGTCCATTGCTATTCTGGATACGAGAACAAGGTACGCCACAGCATTGAGCAGCGTATTGAAACCATGAATATGCAAGACAAGATTTTTGATGTGGTTGTTCCTACAGAAGAAGAAATTGAAATTAAAGACGGCAAGCGCCGTACTGTGGAACGCCGTGTTTTCCCTGGGTACATTCTTGTACAAATGCTGCTCACTGAAGATTCATGGTATGTAGTACGTAACACACCCGGCGTAACAGGATTTGTTGGTATGGGCAACGAGCCCACCCCACTCCGCCCTGATGAAGTTGCAAAAATCATGAATCGGATGGAAGCAGAAGCACCAAAAGTTAAATTTGATTTCCAAATTGGCGAAAAAGTACGAATTGGGACTGGCCCATTTGCCGATTTCATCGGTACAGTTTCTGAAATAGACGCCGATCGGGCAAAAGTACGTGTAATGGTTTCCTTCTTTGGAAGAGAAACACCGGTAGAACTAGACTTTCTCCACGTCGAAAAAGTTTAACAAAATTTTATTCTTACCTTAGTTTATAAACGCACCTGAAAATGGTGCGTCTTGTTTGTCTAAACATCATAACAATTTTATTAAAAGGAGGAGCCTCTTAAGGCGTTTGGACTCCGGGAGTAAATTATGGCTAAAAAAGTCAAAGCAGTTGTCAAAATTCAGATTCAAGGTGGTAAAGCAAACCCTGCCCCGCCCGTAGGTACCGCTTTAGGGCCTCATGGCATTAACTTAATGCAATTCTGCAAAGAGTACAATGCCAAAACCTCACACATGGTCGGCCAGGTTGTACCTGTAGAAGTTACTGTTTATCAAGACAGCAGCTTCAAATTTATCTTGAAAACCCCGCCAGCAGCTGATCTTCTAAAGAAAGCAGCTAACATTAAAAGTGGATCATCTGTACCTAACCGGGACAAAGTAGGCAAGGTTACACGCGATCAGTTACGCGAAATTGCCGAAATCAAGATGAAAGACCTAAATGCGCGTGATATAGACGCAGCAATTAATATTATCGCTGGAACAGCCCGCAGCATGGGCATTGAAGTAGAAAATTAATACCAATCATGTAGTGGGAGAACAAATTAATTGTTCGTTATAACCACGAGGAGTTACCATGCCAAAACACGGACGTAAGTATAGAGAAGCAGCAGCAAAAGTGGATCCTGAAAAGAAGTACTCACGTGCTGAAGCTGTTAAATTACTCAAAGAAACTGCATTCACTAACTTTGACCCAACCGTTGAAGTACACTTTCGACTAGGGGTTGACCCACGTCACGCAGACCAACAAGTCCGGGACGTTGTTGTCTTACCACATGGTTTGGGTAAAACCGTACGCATTCTTGTCTTTGCAGAAGGTGAAGATGCCCAATTGGCAAAAGATGCAGGTGCCGACATCATTGCTGATGATGAAGTCATTGCCAAGATTCAAGGGGGTTGGGTTGACTTCGATGTCGCTATTGCCGTGCCTAGTATGATGGGCAAAGTAGGTCGTCTGGGTCGTGTGCTTGGCCCGCGTGGGTTGATGCCAAACCCGCGCACCGGTACAGTTGCCCCGGGACCAGACCTACCTCGCTTGATTGAAGAAGCAAAAGCAGGTCGCGTTGAATTCCGCGTAGACCGAACGGCCAATATTCATGCACCATTTGGAAAAGCAAGCTTTTCTGAGGAACAATTAAGAGAAAATTTGCAGGTTATTATTGATTCGATCAAGCGTAACCGCCCTGCTTCGACCAAAGGGGCATATGTTCGTCGTATTACGGTTGCTAACACAATGGGGCCAGGCATCCAGTTAGATTTATCTGAAGCTTTGTCCTGATAGTGTTTGCATTTTGTTTAAATTTGGCTAATAATTAGCCCGCTTTTAACAATTAAGTTTTCTATTTTTCTCTACCAGAGACAGTTGGTAGCGAGCCAAATCGCTTTAAAATATGCCAGCCGAGGTGGGACTTCAAGAAAACATGGTTACTTCAGCTATATGGTTGATCGACTCTATGTAGCTGTCGTTTGTATGTGAATTGAAATCCTCATGCGGCTGGCATGAGGATTTTTTATTTTTGCCAAAAAGGAGGTGATTCGCTTTTGGCCATTTCACGGAAACGTAAAGAAGAATTGGTGGACATGTATGTGGACCTGATTAATAACAGCCGTGCTATTTACTGGACTGAATACACAGGTTTGTCTGTAAAGCAGTTGAATGAATTACGCACGAAGGTTATTGAAGCAAATGGTGCTTTTCATGTCACTAAAAACACTTTGTTGGTTTATGCTCTAAAACAAGCTGGGCGGCCTGTACCTGAAGAACTGCTTAAGGGACAGTTGGCTACTGGCTTTGCTTTGCAAGAAGCACCGTCTGTTGCGAAGGCGTTGGTGAATTTTGCAAAGGATGAGGATAAGCTTCATGTACGTGGCGGTATGCTTAATGATGAGATGTTGAGCATTGAGCAAGTTGAGGCTCTCGCCAAGATGCCGTCATTAGATGAGCTGCGGGGTCAACTGGTTGGTTTGATTAGTGCCCCAGCTCGCAATGTAGCTTCTGTGGTTGCAAGTGGCGTACGGCAGGTAGTTAATGTGCTGGATGCTTATGCAAAGAAGGATGAAGCAGCAGAAGCGGCTTAATTGGGTGTAAATTACCGATTAATTACGGTTTGATATTTGTTTAACTAAATTTAGAAAATTTGCAGAGTAAAATCTTGGAGGAATTTATAAAATGGCAGATCTCGAAAAGATCGTGGAAGAACTGAGCAGCTTGACTTTGTTGGAGGCTGCTGAATTGACAAAGATGTTGGAAGAAAAATGGGGCGTTAGCGCTGCTGCTCCTGTGGCGATGGCTATGCCTGGAATGATGGCTGGTGGCGGTGAAGCTGCTGCTGCGGAAGAAAAGACAGAGTTTGATGTTGTCTTGAAAGAAATTGGTCCGAAGAAGATCAATGTGATTAAAGAGGTCCGTGCGTTGACTGGTTTGGGCTTGAAAGAGGCCAAAGAAGCTGTGGACGGATTGGGCACTATTATGGAAGGTGTTAGCAAAGAAGCGGCTGAAGAGGCCAAGAAGAAGTTGGAAGAAGCTGGCGCCGTTGTTGAATTGAAATAATTGGTGCTTCGTTTAGTTGATGAGAAGCCAACTCTTTTTGGGGTTGGCTTTTTTTATTTGATTGGAGGGTTTTGTGTATCGGTTTATTTTGGCTTCGCAATCACCGCGCAGGCGGTCGCTGTTGACGCTTTTGGGGTATTCTTTTGAGGTGATGCCTGCTTTTGCAGATGAGGATAGTGTTTCTGTGGCGGATCCGGCTGTGAATGTGGTGGAAACGGCGCGATTGAAAACGGCCGTTATTGCTGCCCAAACCCCTTCTCCCCCACCCGACCAGCACCTTGTGATTATTGCGGCAGACACGACTGTTGCCCATAACGGCCGTATGCTGAACAAGCCTAAAGATGCAAACGAAGCTGTGGAAATGCTGCTGGCACTGCGAGATACCACACATTTTGTCCATACAGGTGTTTCATTACTGGATTTTGCCACTGGGAAAGAAGTGCATGGTGTCCATTCTGCAGCGGTGACGATGCGGCCGTATTCGCTGGCTGAAGTTGAAGCATATGTCGCTACCGGTGACCCACTTGATAAAGCTGGCGCATATGCCATTCAGCATCCAGTTTTTAAGCCTGTCGATCATATTGATGGCTGTTATTTGGGTGTGATGGGGTTGTCTCTTTGTCACTTACTTTCCTTACTGGATGAGCTGGGTGTGCCGCGACTGGCAGATCTAACGGCCGTTTCCCATGCACATCAAGGTTATCCATGCCCTATTTTGCCAACTGGCAGCTCGGCAGATAATGTTTGACCCAATGCCACATTTTTGACATAATGATGTGGTAACGGTAAATTGCTTTTCTGAAATCTGTTTGCCGATAACATCTCAGCATCATTCAGTCATGCACCCGGAGACAACCCATGGATGAAAGATTGGCTCAAGCAATTGCAGCAGCACGTCATGGCCAGAAAAAAGAAGCCCAATTTCTATTAACTCAACTACTAAAAGAGAACCCGGAAGAAGCTCAGGGATGGTTTCTTTTAAGCCATCTGGTAGATGATTCAACGAAAAAACAGGCCTTTTTGCAAAAAGTGCTTGCGCTTGATCCTACCCATGAAAAGGCCCAAAGTGCCCTGAAAAATTTAACGGCCGCCAAGCCGCCAATGCCAGCTTTTTCTATTTCTGAGGATGATGATTATATGGCGCAGGCCGCCGGAAATACGCTGCCAAACTGGCTGGCAAATGATGCCGACAATTTACGTCTTGATGAGGCTGAAGCAACGATGATGGAAGTTTCTGCCCAACAAGATGCAGATGAAGACGATGAAGAAATGGAATTACCAAATTGGCTTTCTGAATTTGAAGGGGATGACGATTTATTTACAGACAGCCCTGGCCCGAAAACGGCCGTAAACATGCAAACACCCAAAGCCAAAAAACCAGAAAAGGTCTTGACAAGCGCTCCCAATCAATCTCCAAAAATCAAAGCCAAAAAACAAGAAAAAGGCCTTACCCTTGTTTTATACGCTCTCATCGCGGTATCCATTCTCGTTTTTATCACGCTTGTCTATCTGGTTATTACCACATTGTAAGTTCCAGTTAACTGCATCGACTCCTAAAAAGACAAAAGGCGCAGAAGAGAACACTCTGCGCCTTTTTTGCGTCTATTTGTGCCTAATTTGAACCGTCCGGCATACACAGAACAAATTGATTATTCATGTTGGTGTGATAGTCATAATTTTGCCCATTGGCCTGCAAAATAATCCTGTATCCTTCTGAAAGCACCTGCAAATAAGCCATGCCGGGTTGGGGACACCCCAAACTGCTGTCTCGCCAGGTAACTTCTTCAAACGCAATCACTTTAATCTGGCTGGCATCTATCCCTAATTTTGCGCTCAGGTCAGCAATGACGTTTTGGGTAATGGGTAACTGTAATACGGCTTCTGGTATTTCTTGGGCTGGCATCTCTTCGCCTCCTTTAATGGGCTCTGGTGTCGGGCTGATTAGTTGGCCCTCCTGGACGATGGGCGTTTCTTTTGGCGGCTGGTTGGCAGATGGGTAACTTTCTGGCACGGCCGTTTCCACACCAGGATACGCCTCCACCCCACTGCCACTCTCCACTTCTCCCTCAACAGGATACGCCTCTACCGGAGCAGGCTGTTCCTCATTCACAACGGTTGGCTCCGGCACGGCCGTACCCACAGGCCCTGCCCCACCACAGCCAACAAACAACAATCCCACTAACAACAAACCATACATAAGCAAACGCTTCATCACATAACCTCCATGAATTTACAAATTGATGCGTAACAACTATACATGAACCATCTCCAAATATAACGACCAAACACCTGCCAAAGTTCCCTACGACTACCCTCCAATACGTAAACAGGAAGTGAAACCTGCCCCAAAACACCCCCTGTATGCTTGCCCTGAAACCTGTTTCTGTATATAGTCTCCATATGAGTTTGCGCGGACAGATAAAGGCTGCCTGTGCCACCCACCAGGGCCAGCGCCGTGACCACAATGAAGATTACGTTCGGTGCTGGGAACCCGAAACCGAAGCCGATGAATCACAGCACGGCTGGGTGTATATTGTTGCCGACGGTGTTGGAGGAGCTGACGCCGGAGAAGTCGCCAGTCAATACGCCACAGAACAAGCCCTCATCCACTACTTCAAAGATAAAGAAACCCATGATTGGGGCCGCAGGCTGGTTAATGCCATGCAGGCAGCCAACACAGATTTACGCCAGTTGGTGGCTGTGCGCAACCACAACCGGCGCATGGCAACAACGATGGTGGCCGTTGTCATTCAAAACGATCGTGCGTTCATGGCAAACGTTGGAGACAGCCGTGGCTACCGGTGGCGCGATGGACAGCTTAAACAAATTACAAAAGACCAAAGTCTGGTTGCCAAATTATTGGAAGAAGGCGCAATTACCGCTGAAGAGGCTGAAAATCACCCCAGAAAAAATGTCATCCTTTCCAGTGTTGGCTCTGAAAAACGCGCACAAATCGACTTGTTTCAAATTACGTTCCAACCTCAAGACATTCTGGTTTTGTGTTCAGATGGGTTAACAAGGCATGTTTCAGATGCAGAAATAAGTGAAATTATTGCCAAAGAACCACCAGAAACGGCCGTAAATACACTCGTAGACCTGGCAAACGAACGCGGCGGTGAAGACAACATCTCCGTCACCATTGTGCAATACGACAAAGAAAAGCCAAAAGAAACGGCCGTATCCCCCGCCACAAACACCCAAACCCGCAGCACCCCCATCATGGCAGCCACAGGCACATCCGATACCAGCGTCCCCTTCCTGCGCCAATACACAATTATGCTAACATTCTTAGAAACCGCGCTTATTTTCTACTTTTGGTATATACTTCGACCTTGAGAAAAAATATTATTTAATAAATGCCAATACGGCATCCAGACAAAAATAACAAATTTAAATCATTAACACTCTCCCATTGGGGTCAAAAAACCACTGCTGGTTCCAACAAATAATTCATTCAATTATATGTAAAGGCAGCACCACACCTTTAGCTTGTTCCGCTTACCTGTCAACGCAAACATGTTGCACAGAAGTCAAACAAGCCACTTTGTAAACGCTACCAACCAACTGCCAGCACAACTCGGTACACACAACCCAGCCAGGGAGAGACAAACCTGGAGGTTACATGACTAACAAACTAAAAATCATCCCCTTAGGCGGATGTGGTGAAATCGGCAAAAACATGACCATCATCGAATACGGCGATGAAATTATCATCATCGACGCCGGTATTATGTTCCCGGAAAATGACATGCTGGGCATTGATGCCATCATCCCCGACTACAACTATTTGATGGATAAACGCCACAAAATAAAGGCCATTTTGGTGACACACGGCCACGAAGACCACGTAGGGGCACTGCCGCACCTTCTAAAAGACATCAATGCGCCCATTTATGCCACACCGCTCACAGCAGGCCTCATTGAAGTAAAACTGCGTCAGGCAAAACTGCTTGATCAGGCCAAAATTAACGTCTTTGATGCAGGGGATGTGTTTGACATTGGTGTGTTCACCATCGAACCATTCCATGTCACCCACAGCATCCCGGATTGTGTCGGTTTTGGCATTACCACACCGGTCGGGCTCATCGTCCATACCGGCGACTACAAATTTGACCATACCCCTGCTGATGGCTGGCCACCCGACTTTGCCAAACTGGCGGAATTTTCCAAACGCGGCGTGCTCTGTCTGCTGGCAGACAGCACCAATGCAGACCGTCCCGGCTGGACGCCATCTGAAAAGGTGATTGATGCAGCGTTTGATGAACTGTTCAGAACAGCCCCCGGACGCATTATTGTCGCCAGCTTTGCCTCGTTGATTTCTCGCATTCAGCAGGTGACAGATATGGCAGTGAAATACGGCCGTAAAATGGCTATCACCGGCCGTTCCATGCGCGACAACACAAAAATGGCCAAGCGCCTTGGCTACCTCAACATCCCGGACGATCTGCTCATCGACATCAGCGACCTAAACCATTACCCCGACCACAAAGTCGTCATCATGGCGACCGGTTCCCAGGGTGAGCCGTCTGCGGTAATGGGGCGGCTGGCAAGAGGCCGCCACAACCGCCTGAACGTGAAGGAAGGCGACACCATTGTCTTCTCTGCCCACCCCATTCCCGGCAATGAAGAACTCATTTACCGCACCATCAACCAGCTTTTCCGGCGCGGAGCCAATGTGCTTTACGAAAACGTGGCAAAAGTCCACGTTTCCGGCCACGCCAGCCGCGAAGAGATGAAGCTGCTCATCAACCTGATTCGGCCAAAATTCTTTGTGCCCGTTCACGGCGATCTGCGTCACCTCATCCATCACGGCAAACTGGCTCAAGAGATGGGTATTCCAGAAGATAACATTGCCGTGGTAGAAAATGGCACACCATTAGAACTAACCCCCTCATCGCTCTATGTGCTGCCCCGCATGCCCGGCGGTTACATTTTTGTGGATGGTGCGGGTGTTGGCGACATTGGCTGGTCTGTCGTACGCGACCGGGATCGTCTGGCGCAGGCTGGCTTCTTCTTTGTGTCGTTGAACCTCAGTCCAAATGGCCAGCTTATTGGCAAACCGGAAATTGTAAGCCGGGGGCTGCTGGAAGGTGAAGAGATGGATGATTTGGTGGCTGGCGCAGAAGAAACGATTGTGCGGGTTGTGAAAAACCAAAACGGCCGTTCCAAAGGTCTGCACAAAAAGATCGAAGATGCCATCAACCGCTATCTTTATGGAGAAACAGGGAAACGGCCGTTAGTCCACGTCGTCATCCACTAATGTGTGCAATACACAACAACGAAAGATTGATGGTTAAAGGGGGGCATCCTCTTTAATCATCAATCTTCAATTTTTTAATCTTTACCATGAGCAGCAAACTATCCATCAGCCGGTTGGCAAACCTGGGCGCAATTGCCATTTATGAAGGGTTTGGCAATTTTTGCCACCAGTTCCATGCCATTACCCATAGAGCGCACATGCGTTTTGACAGCCAGGACTGGCACGGCATGCAGGCAGATGCCCGGCAGCGGCTGGGTCTTTACCGGCAAGTCATTGATGGTGTGGTGAAAGACATTAAAAACCTGTTGGGCAGCCTTGAACAGGAAAAGTTGGTTTGGGCCAGCATGAAGGCCGTTTATTCCGGCTTGATTATGTCCCAGGATAACTGGGAAATTGCAGAAACATTTTTCAACTCGGTTACGCGCCGCATTTTTGCCACTGTTGGCGTAGACCCCCAAATTGAATTTGTAGATACAGATTTTGAAACGCCGCCGTCTGCTGCCAAAACGGCCGTTTACCACAGCTACCCCCATGCCACCACCACAGCCCAACTGTTCCAAACCCTGCTCATGGATTACCGGTGGCAAACCCCCTACGCCCAACTGGAAACAGATGCCGCCCTCATCACCAAAGCTGTCACCACAAAATTAGGTGAAATTGGCGCACTGCGCACCATTGACCGGCTGGAGGTGGTGAAGCCTGTTTTCTATCGCGGGATGGGCGCATACATCATTGGCCGCATCTTTAGCGGCTCGCACGTTGTCCCCCTTGCCCTTGCCATTATTCACGGCAAAAATGGCCTCATCGTCGATGCCGTTTTGCTGGACGAAGAAAGCATTTCCATTTTGTTCAGCTTTGCCCATTCCTACTTTCACGTGCAGGTGGAACGGCCGTACGATCTGGTGCAGTTCCTCAAAACCATCGTCCCCCGCAAACGTACAGCCGAGTTGTACATCTCCATCGGTTACAACAAACACGGCAAAACAGAGCTGTACCGCGACATCCTGCGCCATCTTGCCGTCACCACCGACCAGTTTGAAGAAGCACGCGGCCAGCGCGGCATGGTCATGACCGTCTTTAACATGCCCAACTACGACCTCGTCTTCAAGCTCATCAAAGACCATTTTGCCTACCCCAAAGACAATACGCGCAAAGGGGTCATGGCCAAATACGATTTGGTTTTTCGCCACGACCGGGCTGGACGGCTGATAGATGCCCAATCCTTTGAACATCTGCAATTTGACCGGGAGCATTTTTCAGATGCCCTGCTTTCCCATTTGCTGGATGTGGCCGGAGAAACGGTCTGCGTGCGTGATGAGAAGGTGGTGATTGAACACACCTATGTTACCCGGCGGGTGATTCCTTTGGATATTTACGTTAAGGAAGCAGCGCCAGAAGCAGCAAAAACGGCCGTTATTGATTACGGCCAGGCCATTAAAGACATGGCATGCAGCAACATCTTCCCCGGTGACATGCTGCTGAAAAATTTTGGGGTCACCCGGCACGGCCGTGTCGTGTTCTACGACTACGACGAATTATGCCTGCTTGGAGATTGCAATTTTCGGCGCATCCCCCCCGGTGCATATGAAGATGAGCTGTCTGACCAGCCCTGGTTTCATGTTGCCGAAAATGACATTTTTCCAGAGGAATTTATTCACTTTCTGGGGCTGCCAGAGTGGCTCAAAGAGGTGTTTTTGGCACACCATGGCGACTTGTGCCAGGTAGACTTTTGGCTGCAAGCCCAACGTGATGCCGAAAACGGCCGTCTCAGCCACATTTACCCATACCGCCCGGAACAACGTCTGCCGCATGAATAGATATTGGTTAAAGATTAATGACCAAAGAATGAATGGGGGGAGAATGGAGATTGGAGATTAGGAATTGGAGATTGGAGATTGGTTGACCCGTCCTGAATATAATTGACACATTAGCGACCATCCAGGACGGAGAAATATGATAAAAGAGCCAATCAAACGGTACAGTGAAGCACTCAAGCGGCAGGTCGTCCAGGAGTACGAGGACGGAGCCAGCATTTACAGCTTGCAACAAAAATACGGCATCGGTGGTCACAACACGGTCAAGCGATGGATTAAACGATACGGCCGCAATATAATTTAGACTATGACGACTGATAACACTCCTTCCAAATGGCA
>CAZRIB010000096.1:0-11106 GCA_964600035.1 uncultured Ardenticatenaceae bacterium
ACGAAAAATACCTTAATAAAATAACGAAAAACCACAACAAAAGAAGGAAGCCGTCATGGTTCAATACACAATTCGGCGCATCATCCTTTCCATCCCGGTACTCCTGGCTATACTCATTGTCACATTCGTATTGGCCCGGCTCATTCCCGGCGACCCTTGCAAATCCATCCTTGGTGAAAAAGCCACACAAGAAGTTTGCGAAAAATTCATCAGAGATCACGGCCTGGACAAATCTATCCCTGTCCAGCTTGGCATTTATATGGGCGACATTGCAAAAGGCGACTTTGGCGAATCCATTCGCTTCAGCCGTCCAGTCTCTATCATTCTTATTGAACGTCTGCCCATGACAATTGAATTGGGATTTAGTGCCATTACTTTAGCCGTATTAATAGGTATCCCGCTGGGCATTATTTCGGCCGTAAAACGCAACTCCATCATTGATGTAGGCACAATGATTGGCGCAAATTTTGGCGTATCCATGCCTGTCTTCTTTCTTGGCCTGCTTCTAATATATATATTTGCCATTGTGCTAAAAGACACACCCTTTTCCCTCCCCCCCTCTGGCAGGTTGTCTGCAGGCCATAACCCAATTCCTTTTTATGAAGTCTACAACCTGGAAATGCCAGCAGGATCATTCCGGTTCTATTTTTATGAATTCATTTCCAATCTCTACATCTTCAATGCCATCATTACCCAAGATTGGACAATTCTAAAAGATGCTTTGATCCATCTCATTTTGCCCGCAACAGCCCTAAGCACCATCCCGCTGTCCATTTTGGCACGCATGACACGCTCAAGCATGTTAGAAGTATTGGGCCAGGATTACATCCGCACAGCGCGCGCCAAAGGTCTGCCCGAACGCTGGGTTGTCCTCAAACATGCCCTCAGGAACGCGCTTTTGCCATTGGTCACGATTGTGGGGCTGCAAATGGGGGCTATTTTAGGCGGCGCAGTCTTAACAGAAACCATTTTTGGACTTTCCGGTGTCGGACGTGCCGTGTTCGAAGCCATTACCTCCAGAGACTTCCCCATTATTCAGGGGTTTGTGGTGGTAATTGCCTTCTTCTATGTTTTCTTTAACTTACTGGTGGATTTATCGTATGCCTTCCTGGATCCACGTATCAGACTGGATTAGGCATAAAACTCAACAAAAAGATTAGGTATTATGGCTGACGTAGCACAAATTCTCGACGACAATGTGGCAGATATTAAAGATTACCGGGCAAACAGTTTGTGGCGGCTGACATTGCGGCGCATTTTTCGCCAAAGATCGGCCGTTTTTGGCATGGCTATTTTAGGTTTCCTGGTTTTCATTGCTGTTTTTGCTCCGGTTATTTCACCTTATGCACCAGAAGAGAGTTTGATTGGCGTGGAAGGCGTTAAGCGGCGCAATCCACCGTGTATTCACTTACTCGGATGTCCGGAAGATCAACCTGAATTTTATATGGGACTGGATGGGAATGCGCGGGATTTGTTTACACGCATTTTATATGGTGCTCGTATTTCCCTATACGTAGGTTTTCTTACAGTCAGCATTGCCATTACAGTGGGTACAGTTTTGGGAGCGATTGCCGGTTATGTGGGCGGCTGGGTCGATAATGTCATTATGCGCCTGATGGACGTTATTTTGGCATTTCCATTTTTCCTGCTGGCAATTGCCATCGTTTTTGTCCTTGGTCCCGGGCTAATTAATGCGATGCTGGCTATTGCCATTGTCAACGTACCCTCTTATGCCCGAGTTGTCCGCTCCAGCGTGCTTTCTATTCGAGAAGCGGATTATGTAGAAGCGTCACGGGCTTTAGGGGCCAGTCATATTCGTATTTTGTTTAGCCGCATTTTGCCCAATGCGCTCCCCCCTCTTATTGTGTTGGGCACGTTAGGGATTGCGACTGCCATTTTGGATACGGCCGCACTCTCATTTTTAGGCCTGGGCGCACAAGAACCAATGGCAGAATGGGGCACAATGTTGGGAAGAGAACGCAACCAGATTTTCAGTTCCCCCCATCTGGTTCTCATTCCCGGTTTTGCCATTTCCATTACCGTTTTGGCCTTCAACCTGCTGGGAGACGGCCTTCGGGATGCACTGGATCCACGACTGGTTCATGGCAATATCAAACAATAATTTGCCTTTATCCTCTACAGTTTTTATCAACCATATGTCCTACTCACCATAATGTAGGTGACATAACTCTTGACGATACATTAAGTAAAGTTATAATGAGTTTATTATGTCGTCTTACCTGAAGACGATCCTGCTCCCTATCAAAGAGTGGTTCGTGTTCCATGCACCCGCTGCCTTGGGGCTAGAACCAAAGCAGCTTACCTTGGGAATCATGCAAGGAACGTTGGATACGCTGCTGCTCTTATTTTTAGGCTTGGGTGCACTAACCGGCGGCAGAGCGTATATGGCTGGGCAGTACAATCTCCCCAGCAGTACGCAAGCAGCCGTCTTAAAGTGGGCGCCCATTGCGGATCAAATTGCACGAAAAGCAGATATACCCAGAGAAGTTCCCTTGGTTATATGGTTTAAGGAAAGCAGCATGCAGGCTGTTAACCCTGATAGCTGCACGGGCATCATGGGCACTTATGATTTGGTGCGCTCTGGGGAACGGCCGTGTTTTACACCCGGCCCTATTTCTGACGTGGAAGTAGCACAACAGCTTGCCATTGGTGCAGCCGAATTCAAAAAAAGATGCCCCGACATATCTTATTGGTCACAAGACCCGGAACAAATAAAAAAGTGCTACTTTGCTTATAATGCGGGCATAACGGCCGCCAAGACGCTAGATGCAAACCAATCGGCTTATGTGATGAATAATTACGACGCAGCCCACCAAAATATGATTTACAGCGATGTAGAACTGGGCACGGTACAGGTAAAATCGCTGGGAGCATGGCCTGCACACCTTGCCATGCAAAGTTTAATCGCATCGCAGTTGGATGTGGAGAAACGGCCGTTTTCCATTGCCCTGTTGGACTTGAGCAGCAGATTTTACGACTGGGGGACACAAAAAATACAATCATGGATAGGCACAGCCAACGCCAACAGCTCATTAGCTTTACCGGCCAGCCGTGCCTTTGTGGATGGTGAATGCATCCAACCTGCCCATTTGATGGGAAACCCCACCTTGCGCCCCACACAAAACCCAATAGCCGATACGGCCGTTCTCACCCAAGATCTACACGGCTGCAGCTACAGCCTGCCCGGTTTAGATATTTCGAGCGAAAACGAAACGGCCGTGCTCCAGGCTCCCATGCCCGGCCACCTTACAACCTACACAGACAAATGGTACAATACGACTATACGCATCGAAAATGAAGAATGGATAATCTGGCTGCTCCACCCACGCTCCTACCTCATTAAAGAAGGCGACGTAACACGCGGTCAGGCTATCGGCATCATGGGCGCAGTCGGTAACGCCACCGGCCCCCATGTCCACTACACAATTTACGACAAAATCAACCAAACCTTTGTTGACCCGGCACAATTCATTCCACAAGAATGAGCCATTCAACCAGCCCGTTCTAAAAAAAGGAGTTTATCATGGATCTAGCAGTATTACTCAACTTTGCCCCCCTTGTCATTGGCGTGATGTTGGCCTACCACCTTATCTTCAAACAAAAACTACCCTCAGAAAACCTGGGTAAAATCATATCCTACTTTGTGGGCATTATCATCGTCTTCTTTGCCGTCAGTTGGCTAATTACCACCTTTCTGGCCGATTGGGCAACCGACCTCCTGGAAGCAGGAACAACTTCAACCGAATGGCAGCAATTCATAGACACAAGCGAAAACGTCATTGACGATGTCTTTACCCCACCAGACAACAATGTGCCGCCAACAGCCACACCCCAACCCGCACCCGTAGAAGTGAACACAAACCCGCCGCTCAATCCTGGTACAACCGCCATAGAAGCCGCCGGAAACATTAGCTATACGGTACAACCCGGCGACACATTAACCACAATTGCACGCAGGTACAACACAACAGTCGATGCCATTGTGGCCCTAAATAATCTCGCCTCACCCAACCAAATTCTTGTCGGGCAGGTTCTGCTCATTCCACAAGCGGCACCACAGCCTCAACCCTAGTATCCGTATTCAGCAATCCGTTGCCCGTTTTCCGTGGACGCCACCTCTGGTGGTTTTGTCGGAAAACGATATACGGACTTTAGGTTACGTGTACTAATAAAACGGGAGTATTATTAGGATGAGCAGTCACAACCAACATGAGCCAAAAGGGAGTGGTTTTACGGGATTCATCTCCGCTATCTGGAAAAAAACATTCCCCGATACCTTTCGCTGGAACCTGGAAGACTCATTTCAACCACAAGACATAGAAGAACGTCTGCTTCCCGGTGAAGACCCCATTCTGGAAATCCATCTTGCCTGGTATCGGGATATTTTTGGCCACGTTGTATTTGAACGTTTTCACTGGCTGCTGCTCATCACAGTCGCTGCATCGCTGGTACTGCTTATTCTGGCATTACAGGATCAATTTCCTCTGTGGTCTGCTGGTATTCCCTGGCTTATATTGTTGGGGATGGCACTTTGGGCTATCAAAGATCGCATTGAGTACAATCAATGGCGTCTGGTACGGACAAATTACCGGTTTATTATCTCAATCCCGGTACATGGCAGCTTTCCGCTGGTTGATAACATTGAATTAAAGGGAATGCCAAATGTGATTGACACGAACTGGTCAAAAAATCCAGTGTGGCGTGTGTTCCAATTTTTCACAGGGGCACGAGATGTCTATATCAGCCTGGCGGCATACAAATTTATTGAGGGAACGGCAAAGGTAGGAGACGCGCTCATTTTCCCGGATGTCATGCCAAAAGATGTCTTTGCGTTAAAAAAGATTGTTTTTATGAAGTGATGCCTCTAACTTATTCCGCTTTATTTGAAATAAAAAACGCCCACTTCAGGGCGTTTTTATTTTTTGTTCCGGGTTTGTAAATTTAAGCGGCGGCTAAGGCCTCTTTTACGGCCGTAATCGCTGCTTCATAGTTTGGATGCTGAGCAACCTCTGGCACATACTCAATGTACGTAATCGTATCATTCGCATCCACAACAAAAATGGAACGCTGCTCCAACCGCAACTCCTTGATATATGTGCCATAAGCCGTGCCAAAATTCATATCCATATGATCAGACACCACCTGCACACGGTCAATGCCAGCCGCACCACACCAGCGCTTCTGATTAAAAGGATGCTCGGCGCTAACTGTCAACACCACAACACCATCACCCAACTTCGCTGCTTCTTCATTAAAACGACGCGTTTGGGCATCGCAAATACCTGTATCCAAAGAAGGCACAACCGAAATCAAGCGCACCTTACCTTTGGAATCAGCCAAAGTTACTTTACTTAAATCGTTCGCAGTTAAGACAAAATCTGGTGCTTTATCTCCTACCTTCAAAGGCTCACCTATAACAGTTAGTGGATTACCTTTCAATGTAACTGCGCCATGACGCTCGTTAGCCATGATTCCTTTTATCTCCTTTTTGCTATCAAAATAAACCGGTACATGTAACCCGAAGTCTGTATACCCTTTTCCGAAGAAGTTACCAGAGGTAGAGCACCCTGATTACGGATTGCGGAATACAGGTACTAGGCTTCAAGTTCAATCAAACTTGGATCGCCCTGATATGGCTCAATTTCTGTTGCTTCCGGGCCTTTTCGTGTTTCCTCAACATCATACAGCACCCACTGCCCTTCTTGATACAGATCCGGGTCTGCATTGGAATTGCTTTTGTGGAAGAATATTTCCTCACCTGCACCGCGAATTAAAAAGCCATACCCTTTTCGCATGTTGTACCATTTTACCCGGCCAATGTATTTTCCGGTTTCTGGATCAATTTGAATGGTTGCAGGTGCAACAATCTGCTCTTTTACATCTTTCGTAAAAGATTTCCTCTCACCAGAATCAAAGCCGTTGTCATCAGCTGAACGATCTTCCTCAACAACAGACGGCACAGCTTTGATTGGGTACTCTTCTGTTATTTGATCCAGATATTCAGGCTCAATAGGCAGCCCTGCCTGACTGAGTTTTCTCTGCATTTCTACAGTAAATACGAATTGATTTCCTGCTTCATCTGTTACCATTCGGTCCTTAAAATTAGCCATTGTGAATGTCCTTGTTTAACCCACTCGATATAACTTATTTCTTTCTGCTTTTCCGGCTCTTCGTTTTGCCAGAGACTTTTTTACTAGTATCGGGGTTAGTTGTCAACAAAGTGAGCTGTTCAGGCACGGCCGTTTCCCCTTCGTCATCCATCTGCATCCTATCCGTAGCCCGAATAGCCCCCACAACCCGATTACGCTGCCCAACCTTCACCACAGATTTAGGCTTAACCGCCCGGCTGCCAATATAACACTTCCCCAGCAGCAGCTTTTTCACAGAACCCAGCGCCGTCTTTACAACCAACTGCGTCTTCTCCCGCCCCACGACAGTAGCCACCACTTCTTCAGACCCCTTAGGCAGCCGAACATTAATCACACCCTGCCCATACCGCCCTTTAGTCGGATACTCGCTCAAAGACGTTGCTTTTGCCAAGCCATCATCAGTAATACTCCACAAATACCCATCCGGGTCTACAACATCCATCCCAACCAGGCCATCTGCATCATCCAAAAGTTTAATTCCCAACACCCCGCCAGCCGGAAGCCCCATCGGACGCACCTCTTCCTCCTTAAAACGAATTGTGCGCCCTGCGGCCGTAGACAGCAACACCTCATCTTCGCCAGAAGTGACAGCCACCCAGCCCAATGAATCGTCATCCGACACATTAATCACAGTAAACGGCTCCGTCGTTAATCCCGGCAAATCTTCAAGGCGTATCCGCTTCACCACGCCAGCCAATGTCGTCAAAAATAAATACCCCTCAGCTTTTGGCGGAATAACTGCCGCCGCAGCCAGATGGTCTCTACGCGAAAAACCAGACAGCTCAGCCCAGGACTTTCCCACGCCCATTTCACGGCTCTGCGGAAGCTGATACACGGGCAAACTGGCCGCTCGCCCATCCGCCGCAAACAGATATAAATTATCCTGGGTGTTTGCTTCCAGCAGCGCCAGGGGCAATTCTGCCGGTTTAAGCGGAATATCTACCAGTTCCGGCGATGTGGTTCTGGCCAAAGTTCCTTTTTCACCTACCAGCACCCATACTTTCTCATCCGGCAGCAAATCTGTGGCTGACAATACTTTACTTTCGCCTGCATCCACAATTTGGGTACGCCGTACGTCATTGTACTGTTCACGAACAGCCAGCAGCTCTTCTTTAACCACGTCGCGCATCATTTTTGGCTGTGACAGCAATCGCTCAAAATATTTAATCTGTTTTACTTTTTCTTTATGCTCATCCTGAATTTTGCGCCGCTCTATCGCCGCCAACCGGCGCAAAGGCATGTCCAGTATTGCCTGCGCCTGAATATCAGAGAGCTTGAATTTCTTTTGTAAATTGATTTTGGCGGTATCTGTGGTGCGTGAACGGCGAATGGTGTCGATTACCTCATCCAGGTTGTCCAGCGCAATCAACAGCCCTTCCAGGATGTGAGCCCGATGCTTTGCCCGCTCCAAGTCATATTCTGACCGGCGGCGAACTATTTCCAGACGATGGTCGATGTATACGCGCAGGGCTTGTTTCAGTGTCAACACGCGCGGCTCGCCATCTACCAATGCCAGGATGGAAATGCTGAAGGTGCTTTGCATTGGGGTTAAACGGAACAGATCGGCCAGCACGTCTTCTGGTTCAACGTTGCGGGTGGTTTCCAGGATAATGCGCATGCCATTGCGGTCTGATTCGTCGCGCAAATCGGTCAGGCCTTCGATACGGCCGTCTCTATGCAAATCCGCTATCCGCCCCAACAAATTCGTCTTATTCGCCTGATAGGGCAGCTCCGTAATCACAATACGCGACTTATTACGCCCCATCTCCTCCACATGCGCCTTTGCCCGCACCGTAATCCGGCCGCGTCCCGTCGCATACGCACTCTTAATCGCGTCAACCTCAACACCCTGCCGCTCGCGATAACGGAAAACCAAGCCGCCCGTTGGAAAATCCGGCCCCTTTACAAACTGCATCAAATCATCAACCGAAATATCTTCAATTTTTTGCCAGTTATCCAGCATAAAAACAAGGGCATCTACCACCTCGCCCAGATTATGCGGCGGCACATTGGTAGACATACCAACAGCAATACCAGATGCCCCATTCACCAACAAATTTGGCACAGTCGCCGGCAAAACAGAAGGCTCTTGCAGCGAATCATCAAAGTTCGTCACAAAATCAACTGTTTCTTTTTGAATATCGGCTAACAGGTCATACCCCATCGCCGACATTCTTGCCTCGGTATAACGCATAGCCGCCGCCGCATCGCCATCAATCGAGCCAAAGTTTCCCTGCCCATCCACCAACGTGTAACGCATGGAAAAATCTTGCGCCATGCGTACCATTGCGTCATACACAGATTGATCGCCGTGTGGGTGATATTTACCCAATACCTCACCCACCACACGGGCAGATTTTTTGAATGGTTGATCTGGCCGCAGTCCCATGTCATACATGGCGTATAAAATTCGCCGCTGCACAGGCTTTAAGCCATCCCGTGCATCTGGCAAAGCACGCGACACAATGACACTCATTGCATAACTCAGATAAGATTCGCGTACTTCTTCGTCAATGTTGATTTTCTTAACTAAACCAATTTCCATCTGTTCGCCAACCGTTTTTTGAAATATTTGTTCTAATAATTTGGGTTTGTAATATAGGCAATTTTCAGGGGGCTGTCAACCGGCAGCATAAAGGAGGCAAAAGCTGCTAATACCCGTCAGCTACCCGAATAAAAATGCGCTTCTCGTAGATTCTGGCTTACCAGCTTTCTGGCTTTTCAACAAAAAGGTAGCCGTCTTCAACTTTGGTTTGGTAGGTGGGCACAGGCTCCGTTGCCGGCAAATTTAGGGCGGCGCCAGTTCGAATGTCAAAACAGGCGCCGTGTCTGGGGCATTCTACTTTATGGTCTTCCAATGCCCCATCTTCAAGCGGGCCGCCATCGTGGGTGCACAGGTCAGCAATTGCATAAAATTGCTCCCCTACGCGAAAGATGACGACTGTCTCGTCTTCAAATTCGTGATAGAAACGGCCGTTTTCAGGAAAATCTGCCACTTTTATGATTTTTTCAAACTCTGTCACGCCTCATCCTCATGCTTGCCATGAATGACAGATGGATCCGGAAGGCCATAAGCGCCCGCTTTCAACACTTTTAAGGACAACAAGGCACATTTTACCCGCGCCATGCTCAAAGGAACGCCAATCAGGTCAAGAAGCCGCTCTTTAGGGAACGCCTTCACCTCATCAAGGGTCATGCCTTTAATCTCTTCCGTCAACAGAGAAGCCGATGCCTGACTAATGGCGCAGCCATCACCGCTCCACATCACTTCTTTTACGCGCTGGTTTTCATCTAACCGGATGTCAATGCGGACAACATCGCCACAAAGCGGGTTATCTTCTTCGTAGGAAATGTCTGCCGGGTCTAACTCCCCAAAATTAAGAGGGTTTTCGTATAAATCAATAATTTGTTCTCGATAGATACTTTCGTCCATTTTTCAATGTCCTGTAGGAATTTGGTGACTTAAATACGCCATTACAGGCGGAAAATCTGACGCGCCTTGTGCAAAGCGGCAACAAGGGCATCTACTTCTTGCGTGGTTGTATGAATGTAAAAACTGGCCCTGGCAGTTGCACTAACGCCCAGCTTGTGGTGCAGTGGCATGGCACAGTGATGGCCAGCCCGTATAGCAATGCCTTCTTTGTCCAAAATTTCGGAAATGTCGTGGGGGTGCAGCCCTTTGATGGTGAATGGGGCTGTCCCGCCTTTTTGGGCAGCAGAAGGGCCGTACAAAGTCAGTCCCGGCACTTCACTGAGTGCTTCCAGGGCATAGCTGGTAATGTAATGCTCGTATTGTAGAATGTTTTCCATTCCGAGGCTTTGCAGATAATCAACGGCCGTTCCCAGCCCAATCGCTTCTGCAATAGCCGGAGTACCAGCTTCAAATTTATGTGGTAACTCTGCCCAGGTAGAGCCTTCCAGCGTCACCCGCCGAATCATGTCCCCGCCACCCATAAATGGCGGCATCGCCTCCAGCAGATGGCGCTTGCCGTACAAAATGCCAATGCCCGTTGGACCACACATTTTATGGCCGGAAAAGGCCAAAAAGTCGCAGTCCCACGCCTGCACATCGACAGGCATGTGCGGTGCGGCCTGGGCGGCATCCACCATAGCCACAGCGCCAACGGCATGGGCGGCCTCCACCAGCTGCTTGACCGGGTTAATTGTGCCAAAAACATTGGAAACGGCCGTAAACGAAAAAATCTTCGTCCGCTCCGTCAACAACCCATCCAAAGCCGCCAAATCCAACGTTCCATCCGGCAAAAACGGCACATAACGCACCACCGCCCCCGTCATTTCAGCCACAAGCTGCCACGGCACAATATTGGCATGGTGCTCCATCTCCGTCAGCAAAATTTCATCGCCCGGCTTCAAATTCGTGCGTCCCCAACTGTACGCCACCAAATTAAAAGCCTCAGTCGTATTGCGCACATAAATCAACTCAGCACTATCTTGAGCATGAATAAAACGGGCAATCCGCTCACGCGCCCCCTCATACGCATTCGTTGCATCCTCACTCAAGCGGTGAATGCCGCGATGCACATTGGCATTTGTTTGCCGGTAATAAGTATCCATGGCCTCAATGACCGGCAGCGGTTTTTGAGAAGACGCCGCGCTGTCCAGATACACCAACGGCACACCTGGATACGCTTCCTGGTTCAAAATGGGAAAATCAGCTCGTATTTTTTCTACATCTAACATGGGCACATTGTAATCCGAAAAGTGAAGAATGGGTAATGAGAATGGAAAATGGAGAATGAAGAGTAAGCGTTCAGCCGGTCAGCTAATCAGCCAGTCAGCTTCATGGCGTTTGGCTAAAAAGGTGTTAATCAGGGCAAAATTCAGATAAAAATACGGAATGTTTGGCTAACCTAATCAATCGTTCCTTGCTCTGGAAAAAGGCTGACAAGCTGAAATGCTAATAGCTGAACGCTTA
>CAZRIB010000097.1:0-11057 GCA_964600035.1 uncultured Ardenticatenaceae bacterium
TTCTTTTATCGTCGCACTTGACAAGGTTTGAACAATGGCTAGTAAAGACAATACCGTTGTTTTGGAAGCAAAAGGCATTACCAAGCGATTCCCCGGCGTTTTGGCAAATGACCATGTTGATTTGAAGCTGCATAAAGGGGAAATTTTGGCGCTGTTGGGTGAAAATGGCGCTGGCAAAAGCACTTTAATGAATATGCTCTACGGCCTTTACCACCCGGATGAAGGAGAAATTTGGATTAAGGGTGAAAAGGTCGAGATGAAAAACCCACGAGAGGCCATCGCTCGCGGCATTGGTATGGTTCACCAACATTTTCAGCTTGTCCCGGTGATGACTGTAGCAGAAAATGTGATGCTTGGGTCAGAAATTGCCTCTGGTGGACGGTTGAATATTCGAGAGGCCGTAAAGAGAGTAAGAGACCTTTCTGAAAAATACGGTTTGAGTGTAGACCCAACGGCCGTTGTCGAAGATTTGCCCGTTGGCACACAACAAAGAGTCGAAATCATCAAGGCTTTGTTTAGAAAAGCAGATGTACTCATTCTTGATGAACCAACGGCCGTTTTAACCCCACAGGAAGCCCAGGAACTGTTCCGCATCATGCACGATTTAACGGAACAAGGCGTTTCAATTATTTTCATTACACACAAACTCAAAGAAGTGCTGACCGTTGCCGATTCAGTAGCCGTATTACGCCAGGGGCGCATGGTCGGTACGGCCGATCCCAAAACCGCTACCGAAACCAGCCTGGCAGAACTCATGGTCGGCCGAAAAGTTATCCTGCAAGTAGAAAAAGAAAAGGCACAGCCAGGCGAAACAATTCTTCGTGTATCCGATCTTGTTGTCAAAGACGACCGCGACCAGATTGCCGTCGATGGCTTGGGTCTGGAAGTACGCGCTGGTGAAATATTGGGCATTGCAGGCGTGCAAGGCAATGGGCAAAGAGAGTTTGTTGAAGCGCTCACAGGTCTGCGCCATGTTGAAGCAGGCAAAGTAGAAATTGACGGCATCGAGTGTACCAATGCCAGCCCACGAACCATAACAGAACTGGGCGTTGCCCACATTCCAGAAGACCGGGAAAAACATGGCCTTGTTATGCCTTATTCCATTGCCGATAACATGGTGCTGAACACCTACTATAAACCCCCATTTGCATCGCGATTTTTGCTGCATCAGGACAAAATTGATGAGCAAGGCGAACGGCTGGTTAAAAAATATGATGTTCGCACACCAAGCATTCATACACCAGCCAGCAGCTTATCTGGCGGTAACAAACAAAAAGTGATCGTTGCCCGTGAATTTTCACGGCCGGTAAAACTGCTCGTCGCCGCCCAGCCCACGCGTGGCATTGATGTCGGTTCCATCGAATTTATTCACAACCAAATTGTTGCCCAACGGGATGAAGGGATTGCCGTTTTGGTTGTGTCGGCGGAGCTGGATGAGGTGCTTAGCCTTGCAGACAGGGTTGCAGTGATGTTTGATGGCAAAATTGTAAAAACACTGCCCATTGAAGAAGCAACCCGCGAGCGTGTCGGTTTGCTAATGGCTGGGGCAGAAGCCTGACAATATGGCCTGGATTAAGACAATTCCCTTTTCTGAAGCCCGGGGTGTTCTAAAAAAAGAATTTGAAGCGGCGCTGAAGCGTGCTGGCCGCATTTGGCATATTGTTCAGGTGATGAGCCTGAATCCTCGTGTGTTAAAAAGCTCTCTGGATTTTTACAGTGCCGTGATGATGGGCAGCTCGCCGTTAAGCCGGTGCCAGCGGGAAATGTTGGCTGTAGTTGTGTCGGCGGCCAATCATTGTGTGTACTGACTTCGTGCCCATGCGCACGATCTCCGGGCTGAGATTGTTGAGGATGAGGCGTTTCGGGCAGTTTATGACCTGACGGATGACTCGGCGATTGATTTGTTTGTGGCCACAATTGCCCAAAATTGGCGGCAGGTGTCTTTAACGGCCGTAGATGAAGCTTTGTGTGCCTATGCAGAGAAGTTGACGCTGACACCTTCACAAATGTCAGAAGCGGATGTAGCTGCTTTACGGCAATTGGGGCTTGATGACCGGGCAGTGCATGATGCCACGCAGGTGATTGGTTATTTTAATTATATTAATCGGATTGCGGAGCCGCTGGGGGTGGAGATGGAAGAATTTGTACGTGCCTGGGAACGGCCGTTCCATTAATCAGGTTCATTCCGGTAAAACAGTTTGATCCAGCACAGTCAGGAAAGCCATAGCAACATTCATGGCATGGCTTAAGCGAGAGATACGGCCGTCCAAAATAGCCAGTTTAAGCTGCTTCAACGGAACCCACGCCATTTGCCAGCCGCTCATTGGTTGGGCAGATTCCAGCTTTTTGGCATTTCTGGCCAGAAAAAAATGACCAACGCCTGTTTGACGTTGATTTTCTGTTTCAAACGTACCCAGATATATCCATTCGGTGCTAAAACAACCGGCAACTGTCATTAACTGGCGCTGCATCACATCCAAAGGACTTTCTTTTTCATCCATATACGCCCTTAACAATTCCCAATTAAACAATTCAGCAGAATGGTCTGATTTTTTCAATACCAAAGCTTCGTGCGCTTCATTGAGCACGACAGCATTGGCAAAATTTTGCGTGCTGGGTTGTTTCCACTGTGATAAATGGTCTTGCGTAGATGGCTTTACCGACACATCCAGGTCTGTAGACTGCCAGGACAAGCTCGCTTTAGATGACATGTAACTCGTTACCTTTGTAATGATGGATGGGTGTCGTTGACAGGTATTAAATTGTCAAAACAGAAGATTACTCCCCCATTGTGATGGATGGATAATGCATGTGTCAGCCATACCTATTATGGTTGGTTCAAATTACATTTTTGGTTACGGCCGTTCCCTTTGCCCAAATTATCCGTTAATCCATCAGCCGCTGCGACACCAAAACAGCGCGTCTAGACAAAAATATAAGCCTGCGCTATACTACCCGCCACTATTTTTGGATTTATGAGCCAATTTCCACCTACCTGCCTCGTGTAAACAAGGCATTCGATTTACACACTTCATTTTTTTACACCCCTACGCGGTAAAAAGAAAGAACGTGTAGCGCCGATTTCGGCAATTGATGGTTACTTTGTCAAGTTAACTGCTGGGAAACCAAAGCAAGAAATGCCCACAGATGGAGAAAGAAAGATGGCATATCAAGAAGATGTTATCTACGTCACTGAAGAAGGTTTACAAAAAATCAAAGAAGAACTCAATTACCTGAAAACGGAAAAGCGTGAAGAGATTTCTATAAAGCTGGAAACTGCCATCGCTCAAGGTGATTTGAAGGAAAATGCCGACTATCACGCTGCGAAAGAAGAGCAGGGCTTTGTCGAAAGCCGCATCCGTGATCTGGAAGATATGCTGCGCCGGGCCAAAGTCATTCAGGATGAGGGGCCTTCTGATGTTGTGCGTGTGGGCAGCACCGTTACGGTCGTGGAAGATGGCTATGACGACGAAGATGTCTTTACGATTGTGGGGCCGTTGGATGCCAACCCCGCTGACGGACTGATCTCTAATGAATCACCAATTGGCAAGGCGCTTTTGGGGGCGAAGTTGGGGCAAACGGTTACGGCCGTTACACCCGGCGGCGAAATTCGCTTTACTGTGAAAAAGATTGCCTAACGAACAAATAACTCAGAGAAAACGGGAAAACACTTGTTTTACACATTCAAGTTGTTTTCCCGTTTTCATCTATGACTTATCCACCACATCCCACCGCCGCATATCCCCAAACAAACAATGGCGCAGTTTCCCCTCATCCGAACGGCGCAAGAAAAAATTCACCGTATCCCCAGCCTGCAAAACCGTATCCCCATGCGGAATAATCACCGCACCATGGCGGCGCACAGAAACGACCACACAATCATGCGGCAGTTTTGGGGAAATCATCGCTAATGTTTGACCAACAATCGGGCTAAATTCGGGAATTTCCACTTCCAAAAAAGCCGTATTATCCACCAGACGAAGCTGCGCCTTATCAGAATCAAACTGGCTTTTTGCCTTACGCGCCAGCGCCACATTATAAGCCTTCACAATGTCCCGGCGACGAATCACCCCCACGACACGCATGGAATCATCCGGCACAACGACCGGCATTTTATTTACACCACGCACACCCAACCGCTGAATGGCAGCACTCAACGGCTCATCTTCATAGGCAACCAGCAAATTGCCGGTTGTGGCGATGTCAATCACCGGCGTATCCATTGGCACATTCATCTCCAACGCCCGCTCAAAGTCACGTAAGCTCACCATCCCCGCCAAAGAAGCATTTTCATCCACTATGGGAAAACTATGACTGTGGGTTTGCAAAAACATATCACTTAATTCATCTAACGGCGTATTGGCCTGCACTACATACGGGTTCCGGGTCATGGCTTCTTTTACTTGAATGTTTTGCATTAAGTCCAAGTCACGCCCACGGGATAATGTGATCCCCTTTAATTTGAGCTTGAGGGTGTAAATTGACTCGGTAAACATGATTTCTGCCAGCAATGTGGCTAAAACAGTGGAAAGCATGAGCGGCAAAATAAGCTTGTAGTCATTAGACATTTCAAAGACGATGAGAACGGCCGTAATCGGCGCACGTGCTGCCCCGGAAAACACCGCCGCCATCCCCACAATGGCATACGCCCCCGGATAAGGTGCCAACTCAGGCCAAAGTGTATGTGCCACGGACCCAACCATGCCCCCAAGCATCGCCCCCATAAACAAACCCGGCGCAAAAACCCCACCAGAATTGCCAGAACCCAACGTAAAACTCGTTGCCAAAAGCTTCAACACCAGCAGCGATGCCAACAACGCCAAAGGCAAAGAAAATCCTTCAGCAATGGCCTCCCCAATAAATTCCAGCCCAGGCCCTAAAACCGCACTTCCATCTTCTGCCAGTGGTAGAGAGACCGCCCCCGTTAAAAGCATGCCAATGGCGGCCTTAAATGCAGGATGAAGAGTCCAATGCTCGAATATCGCCTCAATGCGGTATAACAGCCGCACAAATGTCACGGCCACCACAGCCGCCAAAATACCCAACAGCACATAAATAGGCAGCTCGCCCGCTTGATAGGGGTAAGCCGGAACCAGAAAGGCAGGTCTGTCTCCCAAATAGGCACGGCCGACAACGGCCGCCGCAACTGAGCTGATAACCACAGCCCCAAAGTAGCGCACGGTAAATTTGCCTAAAATGATTTCTAATGCAAACAATGCCCCGGCAATGGGGGCATTAAAGGTGGCGGCAATGCCGGCCGCCGCGCCACAGGCAACCAGGGTTTGAATGCGTTCGGCGGAAAAGTGCAAAATTTGGCCGATGGTAGACCCCAATGCAGACCCAACCTGAACAATGGGGCCTTCTCGCCCGGCAGACCCCCCACTGCCAATGGTTAGTGCGGAAGCAACGATTTTTAAGGCAGCCACACGGGCACGAATACGGCCGTTTTTCAGCGCAATGGCCTCCATCACCTCTGGCACCCCGTGCCCCTTGGCCTCTCGTGCCCACCGGTCTACCACATACCCCACCACCAGACCGGCAAGCCCTAGCCCCAACATTAACCCCACTACTGATCCAATTTGGCGCTGCAGCCAGGTACGGCCGTTACCAATCTGGTGCAGCAGCCAAATAAAAACGACTGCCCCGTACCCAGTGCCAACACCAACAGTCAGCGCCGTAATCACCAGAATAAGCGAGTCCGGCGGCTGGACATTATCAATATGCTGGCGTAATTTCCGGGCAATTTCCCAATACCTACCCCCATACTGTTGTTCATGTGCTGTCATTGCTGCTTCCTTATTGTGGCTCAGGCAAACCCCAGAATAAGCGATCATGTTAACCCGCAAACTTTCTGCAGCTTGCTTACTACGTTGGTAAAGCTATTGTAACAGGGAACAAAGTTTTTAAGATAAACGGCCGTCACCCCTGCTGCACCATCTACCTGTTACAATACAATCAACCTGCACAAAAAAACAACCCTTGATACACATCATCAATCTTTACTTTAGGGAGTTCACATATGAAGAAAATTGGTTTGGCACTTGGCGGCGGTGGCGCAAGAGGGTCTGCCCACATTGGCGTGCTAATTGAATTGGAACAGCTCGGCATTCGGCCAGATTTAATTGTTGGCACCAGCATCGGCGGTATGCTGGGGGCGCTTTATGCAGCTGGCCTCACCACAGACGAACTCACACTGTTTTTTACAAAACTCAACTTAAGCCAGCTTTATACGCTGCCGGGCAGCACGGCCGCCTTAACTGGCACTGTCAAAATTGAAAGTCTGCTGGAAAAAACCATTGGCCGCCCCTCGTTTGACCAACTGAAATACCCGCTGGCGGTTGTCACATGTGATTTGGTAAGCCGCAAAGTTGTGGTGTTGGATGAAGGGGATGTCATTACGGCCGTTCTCAGTACCATCGCCATCCCTCTGCTCTTTCCTCCGGTAGAAAAGAATGGCATGGCCCTGGTAGATGGCGGATTGATGAACAACACGCCGTTCGACATTGCATTGGCAAGAGGCGCAGCACATACCATCGCTGTAGATTTGACTCGTTCAGCTCCTTATGGCACCCCAGTGGATAATACCCCGCCACCCGGCGGTATGCTGGAACGGGCACTCTCGCTCACGCAAAGACAAAAAACGTGGCAAATCTTAACGGCCGTCCTCGACATCATTACCACCCAAACCATGCCCGCCCGCCTCACCATCGGCCAGCCGGACGTTTTCCTGCGTCCCAACCTGGGCACAATCGGCATCTTTGACTTTCATCGCTGGCAGGAAGGTATAGAAGCAGGCAGAGCCGCCGCCCAAAAAGAGGCGGCTGCATTAAAAAAATTGGCGGCAGCACCAGACAGTTAAGAGAAACCAGGCAGAGCGCCCCCTACCCCGACACTTCCCGGCAAAATGACAAAACAACCTCCGCCAACACAGACGGCCGTTCCATCGGAATCATGTGCCCTGTATCCGGCAGTTCCACAAACGTGGCCTCCGGGCATTTTTCCTGCCACAACTGCCACGCTTCCTCTGTTACCGTATCCGTTTCAGCCCCGCGCACAGCCAGCACAGGCTGCGTCACCTTCGTCACATCCTCCCACACCGTCAATGGCGGGTGGGCGTAAATTTGCGCTTCCCATTCACGCGGAAATGCCAGCACAGCCTCCCCACTCTCTTCATCTATTCGGGTGGCATGGTTCACATAGTCCCATAACGCCTCATCAGAAAAACGGGCAAATACGGCCTTGTCCCGAAAGCGTGTGAATGCCGCTTCTCTGCTTTGCCAGCGTGTCCGCCTGCGCAGGGCGCTTTGCACCAACGGCAAAAAAGCCATTGCTTCCGGGTTTGCCGCCGACAGCTCCAAAATATGGGGCGGCAAAAAGACTGGCTCAATCATGACCAATGCCTTGAACAGGTCTGGCCGGGTAATGGCGGCCATCATGGTAGCCACTGCGCCCAATGAATGCCCCATGCCAATGACCTGACGCAAACCTTCCTGATCCATGAAGTGAATCAGGTCGTCGGCAAAAAGCCGCCATGTTGTCATTTCTTGCGGATTGGTGTGCGGCCATAACGGCCGTTGCTGCAAACCCACCACCTGAAAATGAGGTGTCAACTGGTTCATAAACAACCGGTAACAACCCGGCGGGTACGCATTGGCATGTGCAAAGTGAATCACCTCCCCCTGCCCGCCAAAATCAAACCGTGGAATCATCGTTGTCAATCCTTTTAATGGAGAATGGAGAATGAAAAATTGAGAATTGAAGATAGGCTTACAGCGACAATCTTCAATCTTTAATCCATTAATCTTTAATCAATTAATTGTCTGAGCAGTGCCCGGGTAATGGCTTTTGTGTCCGGGCCAATTTCGCCAGGAGGGCCAACACATGCCGGACAGCCGCTTTTACACTGGCAATCTTGTACCAGTTCCAGCGCGGCATCCAACAAACCGTGATGCATCTCAAACAGGCGCTGGCTTAACCCCACACCGGCCGGTATCCGTTCGTAAATGACGATGGTGGGTGCACCGGTCAGTGGGCTGCGGCTTTCGGCGCTCACTTCAATGTCGCCGGGATCGCACATCAGGTAAAGTGGGGCTAAATTGCCCAGTACGTAAGCCAAACCACCCAGTCCGGATCGGGTTTGTTGGCCTGCTTCGGCCTGCCGGTGGCACCTTGGGCACAAGGTGATGAGATTTTCTAGCTGGTTGGCTTGTTGGTAATTGTTATTTTTTCCGGGAATGTAGCCGAATTCGCGAAACGGCCGTATGTGGTGGACATGCAGCATCCCGTCCTTTGCCCCACACATCTGGCAGGTGTGGTTATCACGCGAAAGTGCCTGCTGGCGCTGTTTTTGCCAATTTGGGCCGTAATTGTTCGGTCGCAGCAAAATACCGGCATCAAACAACCGTTCTGCCAATGATTCTCCAAAAATCAGCCAATATCCGCTTGTTTCCAGCGTCATTTCCGGCAAATCAATCTCACCAAAGCCAAGCGTCTCATGGGTATATCGCTTGATTTTTCGGTAAGAAACAGCCTGCGTGACAATGGTTACATCGCCCCAGGCACGAAGCAGGTTGTTTTCTACCTGCTCTTGTTCTGGCTCCAGCGCCCGAATGGTAGACCCCACGCTGGCACGGGTGTAATAGTCCACTTCAACAGGCCGCACATAGGCGATACGGCCGTGCCAATCCATCTTTTCCACCAAATACGTCCGTGCCTGGTGCATATAAATGGCCCCTTCATAACAAAGAAACGGCACACTTTCCAAATCCACTTCCCCAATGACAACCGGCTGCACGCCATCTTCAACCGCCTGAATAACCACCGTATCGTCACCGCTGGTCCGCAAGCTAATCTGGCTGGCCGGGGAACCGTCACCAACATAATGGTACTGGTCGCGGGTTTTGTGCAGTGTGCCATCCTCTTCCAAGGCGTCCAGCAATGGGGTGATGTCCCCTACTGCCCCATAATGCTCGCCGTGCCGAAATGGCAGTTCAAAGGCGGCGCACTGCACGTGTTTCACCATAATGCGCAAATTATCCGGGTTTGTCAGGGCATATTCCGGCGATTGCCCAAAAATATAGCGCGGGTGTTGGCAAATATACTGGTCTAACGGACTGTTAGAGGCCACCATAATGGCCGCAGATTGAGCATTGCGGCGGCCGGCACGCCCTGCTTGCTGCCACAAAGAGGCGATAGAGCCGGGATAGCCCGTTAGCACGGCCACATCGAGCTGCCCAATGTCAATACCCAGTTCTAATGCATTGGTCGCCACAACGCCGCGCAGCGTGCCTTGCCGCAGGCCTTGTTCTATGCTGCGCCGTTCCAGTGGCAAATAGCCGCCGCGGTAGCCGGTTATCATTTCTGGTGGCTTGCCTGCAAATTTCAGTTCGTCTTGCAAGTAGGTAAGAAGGAGTTCTACGGTTTGCCGGGCACGGCCGAATACAATTGTCTGCACATCTTCGGCCAAAAAGGTGATGGCTGCGTCCTTTGCCGCCAAAATGGCACTGCCTCTCAAGCCCAGTTCGTCGTCAATAATGGGCGGGTTGTAGAGGATGATATGTTTTTCACCGGCGGGTGCGCCGTTTTTCTGGCTGTCTATCAGGGTAAACGGCCGTTCCACCAACCGCTCTGCATGTTCCTTGGGGTTGGCAATGGTCGCCGAACAACAAATAAATTGGGGGCTGCTGCCATAAAAGGCACAAAGCCGCTGCAATCGGCGCAAAACATTGGCAACATGACTGCCAAAAATACCCCGGTAAGCATGAATTTCATCCAGCACTACAAAGGCCAGGTTTTGAAAGAGCGTGCGCCAACTGGTGTGGTAAGGCAAGATGCCGGCATGCAGCATGTCGGGATTGGTAATGACAATGCCCCCACCCCGGCGAGCCTGGGCGCGTTTGGCTTGCGGGGTATCGCCATCGTACGCATGTACTTCTATGGGCATTTGCCCGGCGTGGATAAAGGCGGCGGTTTCGGCCAGTTGGTCATGGGCTAATGCTTTGGTGGGAAAAAGATAAAGTGCCCGCGCGGCCGGATTTTGCAGCAGATGGGCTGTTACAGGTACGGTGTAGGCAAGGGATTTGCCAGAGGCGGTTGGGGTGGCAATGATGACGTTTTTTTGTTCTAAAACGGCCGTTATTGCGTCTGCCTGGTGTGTGTACAATCTGGACTGCCCACGTGCGGCCAATGCGGCCGTTACCGGCTCTGGCAAAGGCGCAGGCAGCTCGCCAAATTGAGGCGGACGTGAAGGCAACCGTTCCCAAGCGGAAACACCCTGCATAAAAGAACGGTTTTGGCGAAGCTGCTGAAAAATGGCTGTTAACGTCATGGCAAGGAATTATACCGGCAAATCAAGACTTTAGATGTTATTAAAAAGTTATTCAAAATAGTATCCCCATCATTCTCTTTTTTTATAGTTGTTGTAGTAGGGCCTGTGGATTTGTGGACAACTGTCAAATAGCCCATATATCCTACATTTGGTTGGGCTTCCCCCATATATTGTGTCTTATTTCACACATTTCCCCCGGCGCCATGTGGATAACTTTTGGGATAACATTTAATTGTTTTTATGTCGAGTTTGTGTTAGATAACGGCCGTTCCCATATTTACCCAATTCATAAAAAACACCCCCCATATATGGGTGATGGCCGGAAAAACCACATTTTATGTATATCTGGCTTTTCCACAATCATCCACACTTTTCCACAGGTTTTGGATAGTTATCCACAGAATATGGGTTCTAAATGAGCAAAGTAAAAGCCGGAACGACTAATTCCGGCTTTTTACACACTACAGATATGGGGTTGGTGCTGGCGGCACACGTAAGGAATTTTCCTTAGATTAACACACGAAAATATTTTGCTTATATTAACAAATAAATTCAAATTTCACAAAGGGTGTATGCTAAAAAAGAGAAAACTTTAAGGTCTTATGTTAATGCAAGATTGATTCCAATGTTTACTGCATATGAAGGGCACAAAAAATTAAATTAAATTATATATCATTAATAAAAGTGAATTATATATATGATATATAGTCCTAATTGAATAGATATATAG
>CAZRIB010000098.1:0-323 GCA_964600035.1 uncultured Ardenticatenaceae bacterium
CCCCAATCCCCAATCTCCAACCGCCGCCCAATGGCAGCGCACCAACCCCGGGGGCGGCGGCGCATTTACGGCCGTAGCCGCCGGACCCACCGGCATCATCCTCGTCGCCAGCGATCTCAGCGGCGCGTACCGCTCCCTGGACGGCGGCCGGACGTGGGACGTCATCGGCTCCTATCGCGGGCTGACCAGCACCCACGTCGTCGGCATCGGCTTCAACCCATCCGATCCGGCCCTCATCTTCCTGGGCACAGATGAGGGCATCTTCCGCAGCGGGGACGGGGGCGATACGTTTTCCCAGGTGCTAGCTAACGGGTACGTATCCG
>CAZRIB010000098.1:333-10996 GCA_964600035.1 uncultured Ardenticatenaceae bacterium
CCGTTTCCCCCGCCGACCCGCAAACTGCCTACGCCGCCTGGCACTCCGCCTGGAACGTGAACGACGGCCGTCTCTACAAAAGCGCGGACAACGGCCAAAGCTGGCAGCCCGTCGGCGCCCTACCCGACAATTTGAGCATCCTCAAATTACAGCTTGACCCCGGCGACCCGGACACGCTCTACCTGCTGGCCGGGGAAGGCCGTTTCGCCTGCGGCCCGGCCGTCGCTTACCGCAGCGACGATGGCGGGGCAACCTGGACGCAAATCGGCGGCGGGCTGGGGCAGATTATGGATTTGGCTCTGGACGAAACCGCGCCCAACACCCTCTTCCTGACCACCTACGGCGATGTCTGGGACGAAGGTTACAACTGCATCAGCGACGATCCTGATGGCGGCTATTTGTACCAGAGCGACAACTATGGCGATACCTGGACGCGGCTAACCGACACGCAGCGCAATGCCCTCATCTGGCTGGACAATAACGACGATCTGGCTATCCGCCTGATTGATTTGGACGCGCGGGAACTGTGGGAATCGCCGGATGGGGCTGACTGGACGCTGGTCAGCGGCGTGAGCGAATGGGACGATGGCTGGCCGGTGGACAGTTTCACCTACGGCGGCAGTTTTAACGGGGATGCGATGACGATTGGCGTGGATATGTCTGACCCGGACGCCCTGTTTTGGGTGGACAGTCAGTTTGTCTACGGCACGCGGGACGACGGCCGTACCTTTGCCAACCTCTACACGGACGAAATCAGCCCCGGCCATTGGCAGTCGCGCGGCATTGACAACATCGTCACCTTTGATCTGGTCATCAGCCCGGCCGATCCCGACGTTATCTACCTGGCAATGCCGGACGTGGGCTGTTTCCGCAGCGACGACGGCGGCGCAAGCTGGCAAAATTGCAACGACGCGGCGCATACCGGCCTCTGGGCAGGCAACGGGGGGAATGTGATGACGGCGGCCGCCGATCCGGCGCGGGCCAACGTCGTCTGGCTGACGCAGGCGGGGGAGGTTGAGGCGCAGCACACGCTCCTGCGCAGCGACGATTTTGGCGCGACGTGGGTGGAATCCGGCAGCGGCCTGCCCGCCAGCGGCGTTCCCGCCGGCCTGAGCGTAGACCCGGCCAGCCCGGCGGACAATCGCACGCTGTTTATCACCTGGGGCGGGGACGTGTACCGCAGCGGGGACGACGGCCGTACCTGGAACCTGGTCTTTGCCTGCGGCGGCTGCCATTATACGGCCGTCAGCCCTCACGACGGCGACTTTATCCTGGCCGGGGGCGAGGCAGGGCTGTGGCGTTCTACAGACGGCGGCGACAACTGGGCGGAAGTGGGCCTGCCGGAGATGCGCGGCAGTCTGGGCGGCGAGTTTTGGGACAAGTATTGGCAGGGCGTGGCGGCGATTGTGTTTGATCCGGTTGACGCGAACCGGGTGTATACGGCCGTTTTCGGGGCGGATCGCGGCTTGTACCGCAGTGACGACGGGGGCGACAGTTGGGAACGGATTCTGGCGGATGATTTTTTGCGGGATACGGCCGTGTCTCCCGCCGATCCGCAAATTATCTACGCCGGTTCCGCTGCGGCCGTCTACTCCGGCGGCTACGAACCCGGCTCGCAAGGCTTCCTGGTCAGCCGGGACGGCGGCCAAAGCTGGCAGACGGCTAACGAAGGGCTGGCCTGGCCTTTTGTCAACGTCATCACCCTGGACCCGGCCGACCCGGATACCATCTTCATCGGCTCGCCCGGCGCCGGCTACCACCAACGGAATTTCAGCCCGGAACTTTCTTACCGGCTTCACCTGCCTGTCATCACAGCATTACAACCGATGTAACTGTTCGGGCCTGGGTTTGTTTTGGGCAGAGAGCAGGACAATGAATTGAAGAAGAAAGGGATTAGATTGGTTCAATCTCGGAGATTGAACCAATCTTTGTATCCACCAAAGAACACTTGACTGAGTGCTAGTAGCCGCGAACATTTTCCGCTTCGCTAATTTCTGCAGCCTGGTTTAGGGCAAGTGCTAATTCTCGTGCTTGCTTGGGTGTAATGTAGATGTTGGTTTCATCTGCGATGAACAGTTTTTCATCATCGGGGCAATCTTCTTCGATGGTTATACAAATGTCGTCTTCGTAATCGTTGTCAGATTTTTCAAAAAATATCCTGACACGCAAACTACCGTCTAACAAAAATATCGACATGGCCTACTCCTTTTATTATGAAAGGGGGTCTATATCTACTGACATTATACAATAAATTTACGGCCGTTTGCGGCACCTGTTCTGCACGCTATAATACACTCCACCCTAGTACCAAAGAGCCATTGAGGGAGTTTGGTACTAATTTATCATTCGCAATCGTCTTAATCATCTATCGAAGTAAACATTGAAAAATTATTGATGCGCGCCTTTATACTCAAACAAGATAATTCCCAAATCAATAAAAAATTAAAAAAGTCGCAAGGCAATGTATGCCTCTTCGGCTTTTTTGTTTTTAGGTCTCGTCGCCCTCAGGCGAGGTTTGTTGATGAGACTTTTTTACCCACTATTTTTTCAAGAGGAGGATTGAATGATTAAAAGAATTGGATTAGTCGTCACTTTTGTACTTGCGCTGTTCGCCGTTTCGGTGTTTGCGCTGCAGCCGGCAGCCCCGGCCGCACAGCCCGCACCGGCACTAACACAGCGCCAAATTCCGGCGGACAGGCTGCAAGAAGTGCCGCAGGAACTTGCAGACATGATTGACGGCATGACAATTGACGAGTTTATCGCGATGAATAATGGACGTGTGCCAAACGCATTACGGCCGTATACCGACAAACCCGTCGCCGTGGTCATTGAAATGGAAGGCGCACCGCTGGCCGCTGTGTATGCAGCCCAAAAAGAAGCCCGGCAAGCCCCCATGGCCACATCCCTGCAAGTATCCTACGTGCAGACCTTGCAAAGTGCACAGGCCAGCCTTGTTTCCCAAATCGAAGCAGCCAACGGCACAGTCATCGACCAGTACACCAAAGCCTACAACGGTGTATTGGCCATCGTCCCTGCCAACCAAATTGCAAACCTGGAAAGTATGCCCGGTGTAAAAGCCGTCCATGATGCCCCGGTACACACCCCCATGCTCTCAGCCAGTGTGCCCCTCATTAATGCCGATACTGTGCAAGATGCCTTGGGATTTGATGGCACAGGCATTACCATCGGCATCATTGACACGGGTGTGGACTACTACCATGCAGCCCTGGGTGGCAGCGGCGATCCGGCAGATTACGCCGCAGATGACCCCACAGTCGTAGAACCGGGGACATTCCCCACCGTGAAAGTAGCGGGTGGCTACGACTTTGCCGGCGCTAATTATGATGCCGGTTCCAGCGACCCGGCCCTCACTGTACCAACGCCAGATGCTGATCCGCTGGATGGCGACGGACACGGTACACATGTCGCCGCCACCGCCGCCGGTATTGGCTCCACCAAAACCAGCTCAGGCGTTGCCCCCGGCGCAACCATTTATGCCCTGAAGGTCTTTGGCGATGTAGCAGGCAGTACCAACCTGACAGCCAGTGCCATTGAATGGGCAATGGACCCCAATGGGGATGGTGACATTTCTGACCATTTGGACGTTCTGAATATGTCGCTTGGTTCTGACTTTGGACCAAACGACCCGGCAAATGACCCGGCTGTGGCTGCTTCCAACAATGCTGTGAAAGTTGGCATGATCGTGGTGGCCGCTGCTGGTAATGCTGGCGACACCGAATACATTACTGGCAGCCCGGCAGCCGCAGACGGTGCAATTTCTGTTGCTGCCAGCACGACTGGTTTTGTTACCGGCCCAACAGTCTCTATTAGCGGCACAAGCTTTGTGACGCAAACCAATATCATTTATCAACCAGCTTCTATTTCTGGCTCAACGTTCACCCAAACAGTGACTGCGCCGTTGTCCTATGCTGGCAGTTTTACCGCCACAAATACGCTTTGCGATACAACGGGCATTACGGCCAATGCCATGAGCGGTACGATTGCCCTGGTTCAGCGCGGCGATTGTGCCTTTAGCACGAAGATTAACAATGCTGCTTCGTTGGGCGCTGTGGCTGTGCTTATTTACAACAATGCCGGTGACACGCTTGCCACCATGATTGGTGACCCGGTTACTGTACCGGCGGCTTTCATCCGGCAAACAGATGGTGAAAATTTGGTGGCTGGCGTGGGTATGACGGCCGTTATCAATGCGGAAACAAATACCCAAACAGTGGCCGATGCCTATACACCGGCAGATAACATTGCTACTTTCTCATCACGCGGCCCACGTGGGTTCGACTCGATGCTTAAGCCGGAAATCACCGCCCCTGGTGTGGCTATTTTTGCGGCAGCAGTTGGCACAGGGCAAGAAGGCGCAAGCCTGAGTGGTACATCAATGGCGACACCGCATATGGCCGGTGTGGCGGCATTGATGCGCCAGGCTCATCCTACCTGGAGTGTTGAACACATTAAAGCGGCGTTGATGAATACGGCCGTTGATCTGACAGACAACACGCCTGTGCCGCGTCAAGGCGCTGGCCGTGTGGATTCTTTGGCCGCCGTTAGCACAGAGGCCGTTTTTGTTGGCGATAAAGATTTGGTCAGTCTGAGCTGGGGTGTGATCCCCATCAACACAGACAGCTACACCGACATCAAGGTGGCTTCTGTCCGTAATTACTCATCCACTGCCAAGACTTACAATACCAGTTGGGTGTTTGGTTCTGACTCTTACACGACTGGCCTGTCCATCAACTTGCCGGCATCGATTACCGTCAGTGGCAATGGTGTGGCAGCGCTGCCGGTGACGCTGGATATTGACGCAACGGCCGTTGCCAACGACTTTGACGCAGACCTCGGCGAATATTACGGCTACGTCATCCTCACAGACGCAGCAACAAACGAAACATTGCGTCTGCCCTTCTACGTCATTCCGCAGCCATACAACAACCTGACAGAACTGGATGCACTGACAACCATCAGTACAGCAGGGCTAGGTTATGTTGATTTACAACATACCGGCCCCATTAGCTCCAGCTTGTGGGCATACCCTGTTTTTGCCACAGATGCCAATGAAAATGACGTCGGCTATGCCGGTGACATTCGGATGATCGGTATGGATTATGGCTGGCAGCATGGAACATACGGCGACATCTTTGTGCCCGCCATCGCCACCTGGGACGCGTGGCATGTGCCCCAACCATACTTCGGCGAATACGACATGTACATCGACGTTGATGAAGACGGTACATATGACCTGGTCAACTTTAATTACAACGCTGGTTGGTGGAACAACCAGGATGACAACAACCAATGGCTGGTGATTCAAGCGAATTTGAGTACAGGTGACCTTAGCCTGGGCAGTCCGTACTTCATTTACTCTGATTTTAATGCCAGCTTTATGGAATGGTATCTGCCTGCCACATGGAATGGCCTGGATGATGCTGCTGATCCAAACCCCAACACAGATTTTAACTTCCAGTTCTTTGGGTTTGATTATGAAGGCAATATGGATATAACAGAAGCCAATTCCTTTGACTATGCACGTCCGCCATTCCAGTTTGCCTGGGATAAGCTTGGCCCGCTTAGCCCGACTGGCTCGCTGTTGTTTGCAGTATATAACTTGGGCGGGTATGTCTATTCACAGCCGGATGGCATTATGCTGGTGGATTACACCGGTGCGCCAGACAGCCAGGTTTATTACTGGCCTGTCAATGTAACAGATGTACCCACACTGTTTATGCCTGTGGTATTTAACCAGTAATCGGTTACACGAATTAAACGTGTCAAAAAGGGGTTGGTCGCAGCGGCCAACCCCTTTTTTGTTGTACGCTGGGCAGGGGGCGGGTTGCAGGTGGCAGGTGGCAGGTTACACCTCTGCGGTGAAATCAATCTTTATTTTCCAAGTATCCGTTCAGATGGAGCACAGGGTTACACGACAAAGCTACACAGAGGTACGATCGCATTAATTCGTGGTTTGCCTATCACCAATGATTGAAATCATTGGCTATAACCAAAAGTACGTTAAAACGTACTAAAACGGCCACAAAAAGTCGTTATTAACCCGTTTCAACGGGTTTCTAATTTGCAGCAGGGCATTTCAATGCCCGACAATGCACCACCACGATTAAATGTAGTGTTACCTACACGGAAAATAGAGCGTTTTTCTCTGTGAAACGCCGTGTAACTGAATGCTTATTTTTCAAAGAAGACGGGCTGCACGTCGATGGTTTCGTGGGTGATGTGGAGCAGCACGATGTGGTGTTTGTTTTGCGCGATGCGGGGAACGCGGGCGGCGTTGATGTAGTGGATGCCGTTTTGAATAATGTGCCACTGCCGCTGGCCGCCATTTTTTAGGTGATGGTGCATGTGGCCGGCGGCAACGGCCGTTACCCGTTTCCCCTGTGCGCGGGCATAGGCAACGGCCGTTTCCAAATCCCCATCTCCATGATCACCCGCCTCCGGCCTGAAATCCACCCCCCAAATGGCATGTGCCTCACTGCCCAAACCAGACGGGCCATTATGCCCCAAAAAGAACAGCGCATCCGCCTGCGATTCATCCACAAGGCGCTTCAGCCGGTTGGCAGATTCTGCTGGCGAAGAAATGCCATACACCTGCCGCAAAATGGTTGGGTAGGTCAAACCCGCGCCGCCAGACGAAAACGGCCGTCCCACAATCACATCCAGCGTCAAATCCTGCGCCTGAAAGGTGTGGCGCGAATAGCCCCCCATCACCACCGGGGCCAGCATCTGCTGCAAAGCTGCCAGCCGCCGCCTTTGCCCAACTGCCGAGACCCTTTCCAGCCAGCCAATGTGAAACACATCGGCCAAAATGTGAAAAAGATGGGCTGTATCGTGGTTGCCGGGAATGAAAACGGCCGTTTTCTCCAGCCGTGCCATCTGCCTGGCCGCCGCATACCCTTCCCACCACCAATAGTTACACAAATCCCCCACAAACAGCACCCCATCCACATCAGCACTGTTCAAAAATGCCACATCTGCTTCATCAAAATACGTATGAATATCACCCACAACAGCCAGTTTCATCTTTGCCCCCTTTGAAAAGGTAGAGATTGGTTATTAGAGATTGGAGATTGGAGAATAGAGATTAGAGATTCGTGCTATAATCCGCCATCTCATGAAAGTTGCAATTATCTCAGACATTCACGGAAATTTACCAGCGCTGAAAACGGCCGTTTCCGACATTGACCAATGGCAGCCCGACCACGTGATCGTCAATGGCGACATTGTCAATCGGGGGCCGCTTTCTGCCGACTGCCTGACCCTGATGCTGGAGCGGCAAGAAAAGCAAGGCTGGCAAATGGTGCGCGGCAACCACGAAGATTATCTGCTGGAATGCGAGGCAGGCAATTTGGCAACAGATGGCCCCGAAGCCGAAATAAACAGGTTTGCCTACTTTGCCCACGCCCAGCTAAACGGCCGTGCCCCTGTTTTGGCCACATTCCCCAAATCTGTCAGCCTTTTTGCCCCAGATGGCAGCGAACTGCGTGCCACACACGGTTCCATGCGCCACAACCGCGACGGTATCTACCTGACCTCTGCCGATGACGAACTGCGCGCCCAAATTGCGCCGCCGCCTGCCGTCTTTGTCACCGCCCACACCCACCGCCCTCTCATCCGCCACATTGACAAAACGACTGTGGTAAACATTGGCTCAGTGGGTGCGTCGTTTGATGGCGACCGGCGGTTGAGTTACGGCCGTTTCACCTGGACACCAACAAAAAGATGGCAGGTAGAAATCATCCGCCTGCCATACGACACCAATCAAATTGAAAAAGATTACGTCACCTCCGGTTTTTTGGAAGACGGCGGGCCGCTTGCCCAACTCATGCTGCTGGAGCTGCGCCGGGCTGGCGGCCTTATCTACCGGTGGGCCAGCCGCTACCAGGATGCAGTGGTCAACGGCAGCATTTCCCTGGCCGATTCTGTGCGGGAATTGATGTGCGATGAAGATTTACGGCCGTTTCTTGGACCGCCCGGCTGGACACCATAAACCAAATTGGAGATAAGAGATTGGAGATAAGGGATTGGGGATTAGAGATTTGCAAATTTCTAATCTCCAATCCCACCAACATTAGGAGTTCATATTGTCCCACGCCATACTTTACGACACCCACATGCACACCCCCCTGTGCAAGCACGCCATTGGCACACCCGGCGACTACGCCGCCCACGCCGAAAAACGCGGCCTCAAAGGCATCATCATCACCTGCCACAATCCGGGGCCGGATGCCAGCTTTTCTAACCGGGTACGCATGAATCCCGACCAGTTTGATGAATATGTGCAGTTGGTAGAAGAAGCACGGCAGATGTGGCACGGCCGTATCGACATCCGCCTGGGTCTGGAATGCGACTTCTTGCCAGAAATGATCCCGTTCCTGGAAGAACTCCTCAGCCGGGCAGCTTTCCACCATGTGCTTGGCTCCATTCATCCCCAACTGCCCTACTACCGCCAAAAATATGATAACGGCCGTCCCCGCGAATTTTTCGCCACCTACTACGACCTGCTCGCCCAAGCCGCCGAATCCGGCCTGTTCGACACCCTCTCCCACCCCGACCTGGTAAAAAACAGCTACGCCGACCACTGGCAGCTAGACGACGACTTAATGACCGTCATCCGCCACAGTCTGGATCGCATTGCCAGAACCGGGGTGGCAATGGAGCTAAACACATCCGGCCTGAACAAGCGTGTACGCGAAATGAATCCAGCCCCCGCCATCCTCCAGGAAATGCAGCAGCGCGGCATCCCCGTCGTCATCGGCTCCGATGCCCACGAGCCGGGGCGTGTGGCCGCCGATTTTGAAACCGCCCTGCAACTGCTAGCCGATTGTGGCTACACGCAGAGTTCTATTTTTCTGGACAGACAGCGGCAGGAGATACCCATTGACCGGGCGTTGGACTCTTTGAAAAGGTGACAAAGTGATGGGCTGACAAGGTGACAAATCTTTCGCAGCGGATTGAAATCACGCTGCTGTCAGGAAAAGTGCGTTCACACGCACTATTTCTAGTATTTCACAGCAACACCACATCCTTAATCATTAATTTTTATTGCCAAAGGAGAGGAACTGATGTCCACCAAAGCTTTGCTAGACAAGTTACAGATTCGCCAGTTAAATGACGGGGTGTGTACCGGGCCAGATGGCTGGATTGCCACCCAAACAGAGCCGATTGTTTCGGTTAACCCCACGACCAACGAACCGATTGCGGCCGTTTCTCAGGCAACACCAGAAGCCTATGAGCAAGTGATTACGGCCGCACAGACGGCATTTCTGTCGTGGCGGGAAACACCAGCCCCCAAGCGCGGCGAACTCATCCGCCAGTTGGGCAATGCCCTGCGGGCGTACAAAGAGCCTTTGGGCGAGTTGGTCACGCTGGAAATGGGCAAAATTCGCCCCGAAGGGCTGGGCGAAGTACAGGAAATGATTGACATTTGTGACTTTGCCGTTGGCCTGTCGCGGCAGTTGTATGGCCTGACGATGCACTCAGAACGGCCGAACCACCGCATGTATGAACAGTGGCATCCAATGGGCGCTGTTGGGGTGATTACCTCGTTCAATTTCCCGGTTGCTGTGTGGAGCTGGAACGCCGCCATTGCGGCTGTCGCCGGTGATACGGTTGTATGGAAACCGTCGGAATTGACCCCGTTAACGGCCGTAGCCGTACAGCACATTGCCAACCAGGTCACGGCCGACTTTGGCTTAAACGGCCTGTTCAATCTGGTTGTTGGCGGCGGCGACCTGGGGCGGATGCTTTCCGATGACCGCCGCCTGCCGCTCATCTCCTTTACCGGCTCCATACCAACCGGGCGCAAAGTGGCAACGGCCGTTGCCAGCCGGCTGGGGCGCACCATTTTGGAACTGGGCGGCAACAACGCCATCATCGTAGACGAAACGGCCGATCTCGATCTGGTCACCCGTGCCGTCCTCTTTGGTGCAGTGGGCACAGCCGGGCAGCGCTGCACCACCACCCGCCGCCTCATCATTCAAGACACCATCTTCGACACCGTCGCCGAACGGCTGGTAAACGCCTACAAGCAAGTCCCCATTGGCGACCCCATGCAAGAGGGCATCCTCATGGGGCCATTAGCCCATCCCCGCGCTGTCCGCGCCATGATGCACGCCATCGAACGCGCCCAGGCAGACGGCGGCAAAGTGCTGACCGGCGGCCAAACGCGCTCCGACATTGGCCCCAACTTTGTGGAACCCACAATCATTGCCATGCCCGCCCAAACAGACATCGTAAAAGAAGAAACATTTGCACCCATTCTCTATCTTTTGGGTTATCACACGTTGGAAGAAGCCATTGCCCTGCAAAATGGCGTGACGCAAGGGCTGTCCAGCGCCATTTTTACAAACAATCTGCGCACGGCCGAACAATTTTTGTCGGCGGCCGGTTCTGACTGCGGCATTGCCAATGTCAACATTGGCACATCCGGGGCAGAAATTGGCGGTGCGTTTGGTGGCGAAAAGGATACGGGCGGTGGCCGTGAATCTGGCTCTGATGCCTGGAAAGCCTATATGCGCCGCCAGACCAACACCATTAATTACGGCCGTGATTTGCCATTGGCACAAGGTATTGAATTTGGCAGTTGAGGAATGAAGATTTAATAACTTACGGGAGATTAGAGACTGGAGATTAGAGATTA
>CAZRIB010000099.1:0-8591 GCA_964600035.1 uncultured Ardenticatenaceae bacterium
CTTTAATCATTGGCTATCAATCATAAATCATGAAAATTTTATCTTTTTGCAGAACGGCGTTTCCGCTTGGAAGTGGGTTTGCGGGCTGTGTGCTGCGGTTTATTTTCTGTTGTTTCGGTACGGCCGTTCCCTGTTTCCTTTTCACTCTTTTCAGCCACAGCCTTCACAGCCTTATCTGCAGAGCTGGGCGGGGGTGTCACCTTTCCGTTTGCACCAGAAGCATCTGGTTCATTGGCCATAAGCCGGCGCACGTACAACCCTTGCCCAATCCCAATGATATTGGACAACACAAAATAAATAGACAAACCAGCCTGGAATTGCAGTGAAAAGAAGCCAAACATAACAGGCATCATATACTGCATCTGCTTATTCATAGCCGCAGCCGGATCATCTTGCTGTTGGCCTTTCTTTTTGTCGTTGTCATCCTGCTTGGCAGCAGATGGGGTGGTGTATTTTGACTGAATAAACATGGTCACAAACACCAAAATAGGCAGGATGAACAAAGGGTCTGGCTGTCCTAAATTTAGCCACAAAAAATGGCTGTCAATGGGCAGCAATGAGTTGAGGCTGATATTGAACAATCCCAGGAACGATTCTGATGCGCGTTGGGAAAGCTCGAACACAGATTGCGGTGTTGTGCCCAGCAAAAAGCGCAGTACCTGGAATAACCCAAACAAAATTGGCATTTGAATAAGCATCGGTAAACAACCAGCCAGACTTTCTGCCGGGTTATAGCCAATTTTGGCAAACTCTTCTTGCATTTTCTGGGGGTTGTCTTTGTACTTCTGCTGAATTGCCCGAATTTGGGGCTGCATTTTCTGCGTTTTCATCATGGAACGCTGCTGCCGAATGTTGAGCGGCAGGGTTGCCAGACGCAGTAAAACGGTGAACACGGTAATCGCCAGGATCAAATTGTTGCCCAAAACTCCTAACAGGAGGAGCAACGCATTGGTCATGGGGTTGATGATAAATGTATCCCACATAATTTTGTTATCCGTTAGTTAGCCGGTGGGGCAATAACCCAACGCTGGCTGCCGGCTGCCAAATCATAGCCAATCAGCAGGGCCGACTCACTCTGTAATGCCACAATAATGGTATCTTCTACAACGACTGGGGTGGTGTATAAGGGCGCAGGTGTGCTTTGCTGCCACAAGATGTCGCCGGTTGCCAGGGAAACGGCCGTTAACGCCCCCTGCTCTGTTTCCAAATCCCCTTCGGAAGCCAGATAAACCACATCATTAACCACAACGGGTCTTGTCTGGACAGCACCAAAAACCTGTGTTTGCCACTTTTGAGCACCCGTTGAAGCATCCACGGCAAATACATTGCCCTCTACATCGGCAAACACAACCGTGCCATTGGCACTGGCTGCGCCACCCCATATCCAGTTGGCAGCGGCCACGCTCCATGCCTCGGTTGGCTCGTTATAGTTCAGAGCATGGAGCTTGCCATCAAAGCTGGTGACGTAAATATATTCATCTCCCAGCAGCGGACGGCTGGCAATGGCGCCGTCTATCTCCCACCGCTGTAACTCTGTGCCATTTTCAGCATCCAATGCGTGCAGTGCCCGATCAAGCGAGGAGACATACAAGACACCGTCTTTTAGGACTGGCTGCCCCCAAATGCTGTGACCGGTTTCAAAAGGCTCTGGCCAAAGCAGTTCACCCGTTTCAACATCCAGGGCAACGACTTTGTTGTCGGATGTACCTACAAAGACACGGCCGTTATCTTGCAAGGCTGGCGCCACATAACGATCTTTGGCCAATTCAGTGTTTGTCCAAAGCAATGAAGGTGGATTTGTCGTGGTATCTATGCCGTAGAGCGTGACAGTGGGCAGGGGATTAAAGAAGCCACCCGGCACGCCATAGTCACCAATGACTAAACGGCCGTTTTCCACAGAAGGCTCTGCAAAAAATTGTGCCCGACCGGGTTCTTCCGGGTACGCCCACACTTCTTGTTGAGTAGCAGGATCATACGCTTTAATTTGCGTCCCACCAGCAACATAAACCAGTTTCCCGTCGGTTGAAATGCCCGGCCAATTGGTATTGGTAGCCGCTGCACAACCTAAAAACAAGAAACTGGCTAAAATGAGTACAAAAATTACAGGCCGAAAATACGGCCGTTTGGCTGCATACAAAGATGGACCTCCATCAAGGAACAGGATCATAACCACCGGGGCTAAACGGATGACAGCGGGAGATGCGCTTGACAGCCATCCACCCCCCTTTAATCAATCCGTATTTTTCGATGGCCTCATATCCATAATGGGAGCAGGTTGGCGTAAACCGGCAGCTCGGTGGAAACAACGGGGAAATAAAACGCTGATACCCACGAATTAAAAATAAGGCTGCTTTTTTCATGTTCAAACTATCCTGTTAACTGCGCCCGAGCAAGCAGCTGAGCAACGGCCGAATCTACGGCCGTATAAGAAGCCTCAGACGTTGCTTTACGCGCAATAAACACACAATCCCAACCCGGCTCAATTATTGGCAGGTAATGGCGCACAGCCTCCCGCAGCAACCGCTTGGCCCGATTTCGGGCAACGGCGTTCCCCACATGCTTACTGGCTATAAAGGCAAACCGGCTCATAGGCCGGTTATTAGGGTAATAAACCATAACTAGCAGTGGATGATGGCGGCTTTGGCCGTGCTGCCGAACCTGCTTAATTTCTTCAGAACGCCGCAGGCGATAAGTGAGCGGCAGCATACTTGCTACGCAACAATCCTATTTACCGCCACCGTACCGCTTTACAGAACGATAAGCCGTTGCTGATTTACCGTTCCAGTTCAGCCGCTTTACATGATTGTTCATGCTAACGGCCAACTGCTTGCGCCCTTTTGCCCGGCGGGCTGCCAATACTTTACGACCACCTTTGGTTTTCATGCGTGAACGAAAACCATGAACACGCAGACGGCGGCGAATTTTGGGTTGATATGTACGCTTTGTCATCAGTATTCTCTCCTAAAAAAACCAGGGCAAAACGCCCTGACGAAATTGCTTGGTAACTAATCTTTCAACTCTTGCTTAGGCTGTTTGTAATGCTACAAGTTGAGGCTGTTGCTTACTTTGCAAGCGACAGAGGATTATACCGAAGCCAATTTAGCCGGTCAAATGCAGGTTGAAAATTGCTGGTGTAAATGAATGGAAAACGGCCGTTCCTAAATTCGCGCTAATCTACCCGTTGAATAACAGCCCCCAACGCCTGCAATTTATGCTCAATATGCTCATAACCCCGGTCAATTTGCTGAATGTTGTGGATGGTACTGACCCCATCTGCGCATAACGCCGCCAACACCATTGCCATGCCTGCCCGAATATCAGGGCTGGGTACGCCATGCGGGCTGGCATATAAGGGCGATTTCCCTTGAACAATCACCCGATGTGGATCGCACAACACAATTTGAGCACCCATGAATTTGAGATGATCGACGAAGAAAAAGCGGCTTTCGTACATCCAGTCATGCAGCAAGACACTGCCACGTGACTGGCTGGCAATCATAACCAAAATGCTCATCAGGTCTGGCGGAAATCCAGGCCAGGGCATGGGCTTTATTTCTAAAATACGCCCCCCCAACGCCGGTTCTATTTCTAATGGCTGGTCTGCCGGTACAATGATGTCTGTGCCATCAACTTCCCAAATAACGCCCAGTTTTTCATAAACAAGCCTTACCATGCCCAGGTGATGGGGATCTGCGTTTTTGATGCGGATGGCCCCCCCGGCAACGGCCGTTGCGCCAATAAAACTCCCCACTTCCATAAAATCTGCACCAATGGTAAATTCACCGCCATGCAGTTTGTCTACACCTTGAATCGTCAGCCGGTTTGTGCCAATACCATCAATTTGCGCCCCCAACTTCACCAAAAAGTGACACAAATCCTGCACATGCGGCTCCGATGCGGCATTGTCAATAATGGTTGTGCCTGGCGCTAAAACAGCGGCCATTACCGTATTTTCGGTAGCTGTCACACTGGCTTCTGCCAGCAAAATGTAACCACCAGCCCGCAGCGGCTTGGCCTGCATCTTGAAAATGCCCCGGTTTTCTATTTGGACAGTAACGCCCATGGCCGCCAATGCACGAATATGTGTATCTAACGGCCGTCCACCAATAACATCTCCCCCAGGCAGCGGCAGCACCACTTCCCCAAAACGAGCTAACATTGGGCCAGAAAAAACAAAAGATGCCCGTGTCCGCCCTGCCAACTCACTATTCAGGGCAGTCTTGTTTATTTCTTTGGCGTGTATTCGCCAACTGCCGTCTCCCAAATCCACCACATCAGCCCCCAAATCTTGCAAAATCAGACGCGTATTCCGAACATCCAGGATATTGGGAATGTTATGTAAAATAACTGGCTCATCAGTCAACAAACAAGCTGGTAAGAGCTTTAACGCCGCATTTTTATTGCCACTGGCGGTAATTGTGCCATTTAAGGGATGTCCACCTTCTATCACAAATTTGCTCATGAATTTCCTCTATAAAAAATAATGATTAACGATTCAAGATTATGTAAATCACAAAAAAACTGATTAAAGACCGGTATTTCTTTGTGGGTTACTCGGGGAAAACGGGAGAGCTGTTGTCTTCCCTATTCAAATTACTATCCCGTTTTTACCTATAGCAGATAGGTATGCCGCTGTGCCGATTGTAACGAGAACAGGTGGTGGGCACAACTTCACGCTGCGTGCCATATAGCCCAAATTTCCTATTACCGGTCTGTTGGGCAGAGTTGCCCTCCGTTCTTATAATCTCTACAAATTTTCAGGTTTCAGTGCCGTTGTTTGGGACAAGTTATAGTAAGAAGGGTAGTATGATGAAATTATTTGCGCGTTTTCTGGTGGTTTCTTTTTTCCTGATCGTCGTGGTTAGTCCGGTGAAGGCTGCACCAACAACGGCCGTTCTTGGCGGCGGTGTCGCAATTAATGAATTCCTGATTGATCCAGTTAATGGCGGCGGATTTGATACGGACAGCAGCGGCACGTTTGCTTCTGGTGATGAATTTATAGAGTTGTATAACCTCTCAGGAAGCGCGGTAGATATTAGCGGCTGGCAGCTTTGGGATGCTGGAATGGGTAACTGGTTTACCTTTCCTGGTACGGCAGATGATGGCACAACAGTGCTGGCTCCCGGTGCTTATGCCGTTGTGGTAAGGGGTGTTCAAACCGGGGGGACGCTGCCGACGATGAGCGGTGTGAATGATTTGGTGTTTGATAACGGCCGTTCCAGTGCCGTTTTTAACAATACAGGCGGTGACAACGTTGTGGTATATGACCCCGGTGCAGATGAATATATTCAAGCGCTTTATAATGGCGATGCAGCCGACAACCCACCTGGCGATTATATGGGTTTTTCAGCGACGGCCACACGAGTAGGCAGTATCGAGGATTGGGGCAGTGTGGGATCGGCCGTTTCCCTGACGCGGTATCCTTCTGGCGACACGGCCGTTTCGCCCCATAACACAGGCACACCGGGCGGCACAGCAGCCAGCCCAACGGCCGTATCTTTGCAGACCTTCCGCACCACTCAAGCCAAGTCGGCTTGGGCCGTTTTTTTGCTGCTTGTCTTGACGGCCGTTATGGGGTCATTATGGCAGGCAAATAAACGTGCAGATTGGTAACAAGCAAGGTCACTGTTACCAGTTGTGGCGAATTGGTGGCCTCTGGTGAGCTGATTTCCAAAACGGCCGTATAGACGCCCGCACCCAACCCACTTGGATTAACCGTAACCGTGATATTGCTGCTGCCTCCGGCGGTTGTTGTGCCGCTTGTTGGTGACAGGGACAGCCAGGTTTGGTCTACCTGTTCAACGGCCGTCCATGTCATCGATTGTGTCCCTGCGTTGGAAAAGGAAATTGTTTGCTGCTGAACGGCCGTATCACCGGGGACGGCCGTAAATCCCACACCATTTGCATTTAACAAAATCACAGGCGAAACAATCGCCTCATTCAACACAATCGTATCGCTGGCACTCAAAACAGACCCGCCGCCATTTGCCCCACTGCTAATCTCTGCGTTTACCGTTTTTACGCCATTACCACTGCTCAACGTCCAGGCCACATCGGGTGTGTACGCCATCCATGCAGACCATGTGCCATTTTCATTGCGAAAACGCATACTTTGCGCCCACCCGTCCCCATACATATACAAATTCACACTGCGGCTGGTCGTCTCGTACGCTTCACGGTTGATGACAACCGGGTAAACATTGTTACGGCGGCCAAAATTTTGTGTCCAATAGGCATAATACGGGCCAATCAATCCACCGTCGGCATTACAGTCACCATCGGAATCCTGCCGAATGTTGCCCTGGTCATTACTTTGGTAGACATACCCCACCCCAATTTCCCGGTAATTGACACTTAAAATGTTGGCACGATGGCCGCTGCTGTTCATCCAGCCGTTCATCACACTGGTTGGGGTGCTGTAACCAACGGCGATGTTTTCCCCGGCATAGTTCCAGTTATAGCCCACATCGCTCATGCGATCCCAGGGCTTTTTTTTGGTGTCTAGATCGCAGTGGGCAAAAAAGTCGCGGTTTGCCATGTTGGTGCTGTGTGTTTCTGATGAGCTGTCTAGCAAGGGGCTGCTTTTTAGCGGGGGAAGCTGGCCGTTGTTCCATCGTTCCTGGTTGACAATTTCTACAATTTGTTCTTCGTATGTTGGCCCGCCTGTGGGATTGGCAACGGCCGTTTCCAGACCAAACCCTGCCACCAACACAACCATGACAACCCAAAAACACCATACACGCACATGCCTCATACAACACCTCCAATACAATCAGTTACAAAAGGAACCACATTAAATCCATTTCTATCAGGCACGTCAATGGGCCTCTGTGGGGAAAACTTGACATTGACGCAGTTATCACCCTGACGATATACTGACTGTACAGAAGTCGCTTCCGGGAAAACAACCTCAAAATTTCTTACAACATAAAATACGAATGCCCCATTTCTCACAAAATGAGGAAAGCAAATGAAGCATCAGATTCAATACAATCCCAGCCTAAACTGCCTGATGGTACAAGTCATTGGTGAGTTTGATTTATTTGGATTAGAAGAAATTGCAATGGGGGTTGCCAAACTGTTAGATAAATATCCTTGTAAAGCCATCATTAACGATCTACGTCAGGCTAAACTGACGGATGATGTGATGGCCATTTATAACATGCCCAAGGTTGCAGCGCTGGCAGGTATAAAAAAGCCCCTCATGAGGGCTTTGGTCGTGAAAAAGAAAACCGGACAATATCGATTTTTGGAAACGGTTTTTATAAATCAGGGACATGCTGTAAAGCTGTTTGAAAGCATGGACGAAGCAACAGCTTGGGTAAATGAACAGCGAAATTAAATGATGGTATCAATCAGCCGAAATATGCCTCAACACGGCCGTATCCCGTTTCGTTTCAGACTGTACTTCTTCAGCATCCAAAAACGTATTCAATAATTCAAAAGCCGCATCCACAGCCTCCCGCCTTGCTTCATACCGCTTCCCTCCCTCATCCTGGCTAAACGTCAAATGAACCAACTGCGCCAAACGCAGCGCATGCAAATGGTGTACCACCGTAGGCGCACGCAGCCGCAAACGCCGTGCCAGTTCCGCAGGGGTAGACGGCTTGTTAGATAAATAACGCATAATCCGCAGACGGGTTGGGTCGGCCAATGCTTTTAATGCCCGGAACAGTGCATCCGGCACAACGTCACCCGGCACAAGTGAAGCGTCAGCAGGACGGCCAGCAAAAACAATCATCTGGCGGGTGTCGTTGATTTTCATAAACAAGGTGAGTGGCGCTCCCCAAAATGAAGGCACAAGTACCATTTCTTCCATTGATGTCATTTCTTCTGAAAAGCGAAGGCCTGCTGTAAGCTGCTCTAGCAGATCTGGCAGTTCCAACGTTTGAGACAACGCCTGGGCATTGGCAACGGCCGTTTCCAAAGCCGGCAAAATTCGCCCCTCCTCCTCCGAAAAGAAAACATCATAATAAACCTGAAGCCCAGCGACCAACCCCTCACCAAACGCTTCAGCATCTGCCCACACCGTCAGCGTCCCTTCAAAATGTTCACGCAGTTTCTTCGCCGACTTCTTTTGCTTGCCCGCCATCCGTTCATTGTAAATAGCAAGCAGCGCATCCACATCTGCCTGCGAATAGCTCCCCCTCTCGGCAACATTTAGCCAAACCTGCTGCCACTCATCCGAAATATAGCCATTGATAAGCAGCTTCTTCACCCGCTCAAAAGGTGGCATTTGGCGCAAAGCTTGCAGCACCGTCTTGCCGTCACGTGGTGCAGGCAAGGTATAAACCCAATGCAGCGGCCAGCCCATTGCCTCTACCCAACGCTGCAACATATCCCGCTCCGGGTTTGGCACACGCGAACGCACACCCGCCGCCCAGGCTCCCCTCAGCCCATAACGGTCAGGCTCATGCAAAACAGCCAGACTAATAAACATGTCATAGGCTGTGCCGTAATCCCATAGCAGCTTTGTTGTCGTCACGTAAACACCTCGTTCAGCAAAATTGGTTCCATGAATAAGTATGGTTGATGATTAAAGTGAGGATTGGGTTACAGGTTGCCACTTGTTTCTTCATTAACCCACCACT
>CAZRIB010000099.1:8691-10966 GCA_964600035.1 uncultured Ardenticatenaceae bacterium
GCACCTTGTTACCTCTATTTATTTTATATGACAAACCAGACAAAAAGACTAATTTCCCGGCTGGTTCTAATCCGTTCCGCTTTCCACGTGCAAATGGGCGTATGCTGTGCCAAGCTGCCGCAGTTCTTGATGGATGGCTTGTAGTTCCTCGTCCTGTTCGTGGTTTCTGGTATCTGCCTGCGCCAGTTCTGCACGCCGTGCCAGCAGCGCATTCAATCGCAGTTTTAGCTGTGCTTCTTCCGTAACCAAATCATGGTCGGGCAAAATTTCTTCCACATTGCGGATGGCCGGAAATAGATAGCCGGACAGCCCCACCATAACGCCAATTAAACCGGAGATGACAAACATCAGCCCCATACCGGCTCCTGGACCTGTACCCACCAGCCAGCCAAATGTATTTGCCAAAATGCCATCGGGGCGCATGGCTGGTTCAAACAAATTGTCGGCTAGTGGACCAGCAACGGCCGTTGCCACAGGCGCAGTCACCTGAGCAATCAACCGGCGTACGGCAAACACCCGCCCCTGCACATCCGGGGCAACCTTTGCCTGCCAAATTGCCTGATTAGAACCATTCAAAATTGGCAAAATAAACTGCCCCATAAAGCTGGCCGCCGCCCAAATAAACAACGTTTGCCCAATTCCCATTGTTACCTGGCTGAACAAACTCATCCCCACCATGCCCAGCAGCACCCCATTCACCTTTCGTTTGGGGCCGCCCCAGGTACTCAGCAGCAGGCCGCCCAGCACGCCGCCAACAGCCCCCAATGATTGCGTGCTGCCCAAAATCAATTCGTTGTTGCCAGTTCGTGCCAAAATCATGGGAACCATTACGGCAAAGCCCAACATGGCAATGAAATTGATGACAAAAAAGACAAGCTGCAACCCTAAAAGAGACGGCCGTCTAAAGATGTACTTAAATCCAAACAACGACTCCTGCCAAAGATTACCCTTGCTGGCTTGCCCTTCCTTACTTTCTTGAGGCTGCGGAATAAACACCGCCAGCAGCGCACCCACAGCAAACAGGAACGTGACCACATCAATGGTCATAATGCCGGTGAGGCCAATGACCCCCAAAAGCGCGCTGGCAAATGCCGGGGCCAAAATGCCGGAAGCCGAATGTGCCAGGGAAAGCATGCCTGCGGCACGGCCGTATTGCTCTTTCGGCAGCATCAACGACACCGCCGCCGAATAAGCCGGAAACTGGAAGGAGTTGGCCGCACCCGCCACAATGTTGCCCACATAAATGTGCCAAAGCTGTAACTGCCCGCCAGCCAGCAGCAGCACCCAGCCAATGGTCACCACACCGGCAATCACATCGCTTAAAATCATGATCTGCTTGCGGTTTCCCCGGTCTACAATGGCCCCGGCAATTGGGCTAAACAACACACTGGGCGCCATAAAAAAGAATACGGCCGTTGTCAGTGCCGTCGCCTCGCCCGTTTCCTGATAAATCCATACTGCCAGCGCAAAACTGGTCATGCCAGTGCCCAGCATAGACACCACCTGACCAATCCAGACAATGACAAACCCGCGCATTCCTGTTGATTGATTATTTGGCTTCATACCCATTCCTTTTGGGCGCAAAATTTACCCTGCTGGCTGTAATCGTGTTACCTGAAAGCCCATTTGGGCCAACGCTTGCAGCAGTGGTTGTGGATCTCCCATGCGCACCGCGCCAAACCACCATTCTCCTGCATCCCCCCGAAACACATAACCACCGGCAGCGTGCCGCCCTTCTATTGGCACTAAAAGTTGGGTTGGCTCGCCTGTTCGGGCTAAGGTGTTCAATGAGAGGGGTTCGTCAAAATACAGTTCAACGACCAGGGAATCGTTGGCATAGTCGGCCAATGTCTGCTGCGAAAGACCAATGGAGACAAGGTCGGTGTTATTCAGGCGGCTGAGAGATTGGGAAACGGCCGTTGCCAACATCTCATACTCGGCAGAAGTCGGGTCAACTTCCAAACGTTCCCCATAATTCACCACCACAATACGCGAAGGTGTCACAATATGATTTTCACGAATAAACCAGGTCAAATTGCCGGTATTAAAGGCATTCACACCATAAATCAGCCCAATGCCTACCAATAAAAACATCAATAACGGCTCCCACACGCGAATCTTGCTTGGATGCTTAAAATCCATTTTGTACATCTCCTAAAAATAAAGATTGATGACGAATGATTGATGATGAAAGTGGATGGAAAATTACAGGTGGCGGGTATCACGGTCTACCATGTACCAGATGGTTTAGCAAGTAGTTAGATATATATCTAAC
>CAZRIB010000100.1:0-10913 GCA_964600035.1 uncultured Ardenticatenaceae bacterium
AAGAACGGCCGTTCTTTATCTCTAAAAACTTTCTGCGGTTTGCCTAGCTGTTGGCGTCAACCAATTTTTGCACCTCAACAGCAATTTGATCTGGGTTGTTAACCACAATCACACCTGCATCACGCAGAGCGGCAAATTTGGCTTCGGCCGTGCCGCTTTTGCCTTCTACAATGGCACCAGCGTGCCCCATGCGCCGTCCTGGCGGGGCTGTGCTGCCTGCCACAAAGGAGACAACCGGTTTGCTGACGTGTTCTTTAATGTAAGCAGCGGCTTGCTCTTCTGCATTGCCTCCAATTTCACCAATCATCACGATGTATTTGGTATCGGGGTCGGCTTCAAACATTTCCAGCACGTCGATGAAGTTTGTGCCGTTAATGGGATCGCCGCCGATGCCCACACAGGTGGTTTGGCCTATGCCGCGACGTGTGAGCGCGTCGATGACTTCATAGGTTAGCGTACCGCTCTTGGATACAACGCCAACGCTGCCGGGCATGGCAATTTGGCCGGGAATAAAGCCCACTTTGGCCTCGCCGGGTGTCAAAAGACCGGGGCAGTTTGGCCCAATGAGACGGGTATCGGTGCTGTCGATGTAGGCACGCACTTTGAGCATGTCCATAACGGGAATGTATTCGGTCAGGCAGATGGCCAACGGGATACCGGCATCGGCTGCGGCCATGATGGAGCCTGGAGCGGCCGAGGGAGGGACGATGATCATGGCAACGTTTGCGGCCGTTTCTTCTACGGCTTGTTTTATTGTGTCAAAAATGGGCACTTGTTGGCCGTCTGGTCCTTCAAACATTTCGCCGCCTTTGCCGGGGCGAACGCCTGCGACAACGTTTGTGCCGTATTCCATCATTAAACGGGTATGAAAGCTGCCTTCGCGTCCGGTAATACCGGCCACAACGACACGGGAATCTTTATTAATCAGAATGCTCATGATGTTACCTCACTCCCCTTTGGCCTTTTTTGCTGCTGCAACTGATTTACGGGCGGCGTCTGTCAGGGTAACGGCCGTTTCCATTTCAGCATCTGCCAAAATCGCCAACCCCTCTTCCGCATTGGTACCAGCCAAACGCACCACCATCGGCACATCCGGTTTCACCTGCTCCAACGCCTCTACAATCCCGCGTGCAACCTCATCACCCCGGGTAATGCCGCCAAAAATGTTAATCAAAACTGCTTCCACCTTCGGATCAGACAAAATCAAGCGCAGGGCTGTGGCCACGGCTTCTGCCTTCGCACCGCCGCCAATATCCAGGAAATTGGCAGGGTTGCCACCTTCCAATTTAATCACATCCATTGTGGTCATGGCTAAACCTGCGCCATTCACCATACAGCCGATGTTGCCATCCAACTGAATAAAGTTAATGCCAGCTTCTCTCGCTTCCAGTTCAGAAGCAGGCTCTTCGGATGTATCGCGCATCTCTTCCAGCCGGGGATGGCGCGGCAAAGCATTGTCATCAATAGACATCTTGCCATCCAGTGCCATAATTTTGTTTTCGCCTGTGATGACCAACGGGTTAATTTCTGTCAATGAAGCATCATTCGAAACAAAGCAGTCGTACAGCCCTGTCAAAACCTTGTAAAACTCTTTCCACAAGGAAGTGGGCAGCCCCATCTTGGAAGCAATGTATGTGCCCTGGTCGGGACGAACGCCCATCAAGGGATTGACATGCACTTTAATGATTTTTTCCGGGGTCTTTTCGGCTACTTCTTCGATGTCCATACCACCGGCGGCGGAAGCCATAATCATCGGTTTGCGCTGGGCGCGATCAATGAGTACAGCCAGGTAAATTTCCTGGGCAATGCCGCCGGGAGCCAATTCATCAATCAAAACTTTGTGAACGGTTAGCCCTTTGATGTTCATGCCCAAAATGGCTTTTGCGTGCTGTTCGGCTTCTTCTGGACTCATAGCCAGCTTGACACCGCCAGCTTTACCGCGTCCACCGGTATGAACTTGTGCTTTTACTGCAACTTTGCCACCAAATTTTTCGGCAAGGGCTTTGGCCTCTGCGGGTGTGGTGGCAACATCCCCATTAGGAATGGGGATTCCGTGTTCGGCAAAGAGTCGTTTTGCCTGATACTCATGTAGATTCACGGGTTTGCTCCTTGTGCTTTTGTGGGTTTATTTTGTGTTATTGCGCAGGTACAGGTCACCTGGAGAGTGGGAAGTGTGCAGGTGACAAGTTGCTTGTTACCGCTTTACCTTCCCTGTCTCTGCTGCCTGCCCTGTGTTTTACCTGTTTTTGAATCTGGCTTTTTGGGCGTGTCAATAAACTGGCAAACGTCCCAAAGCCGGGTGGCATTATAACACGCGCCTAATCACACGGCGAACCAAATTAGGGGCTGCGATTGGCGGTTTATGGCTTACGGTCTATGGCTGACGGTTTACGGATTACGATTACTGAATACGGGTACTAGTCCCTTGCTCCCGTTGACCGCAAGTTGACGTGACGGGGATAATAGAGGGGGATTAAGTGAGGCAAGATGAGTACAGTTACAACCCAAATATCAGAAGAGTATGATACTCATGAAGTTGTGCGGATTTTAGAGCCGCGTCTGCATCAACGGGCGTTGATGCTGCTGGCACATTACCCTGGCATACGGCCGTATCTCATCCAGGAAGATGGCAGGCTTTACATCTCCTTGCAATTCCTGCCATCCAGTTACCAGAAAGAGCAAGTTTCCCGGCTGATACAACGTGTGCAAGTAGGCGAAACGGTTCATTACGGCCGTTTCCCCTTGCCGCTCCAGCCCCTTTTCCAGCCCGCACTCTCTCCGACTAACCGGTTCGCACTGCTGTTCATTGGTGCTGTCACATTTGGCATCTTCTGCGGTGTACTGGCAATGGCCGGCAGCGTGCTGCTATTCGCCCTTTCAGAGCTAATCCTGGGTTACACCATTAATACGACAATTGTGGGTATGGAATTTCCGTCTATCGCCTTTGTTCTGGCGAGTGTGATGGGCGCTGGTCTGGCAATTGTTTATATGAACAGAAGGCTGCATGCAAGGTGGCTCTCATTTTCTGCGTTCATTGCCGCTGTCTCATCATTTCAAATGCAATCACACCAGCAGACACGGCCGTTCCCAGAGAATGGTCAAAACGGCGTCCATATGGAACTGCCAGACGAACATCCGCCTGACGCAAAAAAGAGCGCGTAATCCCCCGTTTTTCACCACCAATCAACAAAAAATAAGCCTGCGTCAAATCCGCTTCATAAAGAGAAACGGCCGATTCCCTGGCCGTACACGCCACCAACATCCCCTGTTCCCGAAAAAAAGCCGCCGCCGCTTCCGCGCTCTCGGCCATAGCCATCGGCATACGCTCAGTGGCACCTGCTGAAGCCCGTGCCACCACAGCCGCGGCCGTTGTCCAATTTCTCGGACGCACCACCAAACCAGAAACACCAGCCGCATACAAAGCACGCACAGCCTGCCCAAAATTAAACGGGTCTTCCACACCATCCAGCATCACGACAAAAGGATTCGGCACATCGGCAATCAATTCTGCTAAACTCAAAAATCGACGTGGCCCAACTTTAGCCAGCACCCCGCCATGTGATTTGCCTTCTGCCAGGGTATCAATCTCTTCAGCAGATAGCTGCCGCCAGGAAATGCCTCTTTCTTCTGCACGGTGCATGAGCCAACGGAAACGGCCGTCCCACTTTCCGGCCCGTACAACAATTTCCGCCACAGGTCTGCTCTCCGCTTCCAAAACAGCCGCTACAGAAATAAACCCTTCAAGCCAAACAGCCTCATCCATCAACCTATCTCCATTTCAATCTCTCAAATAAAAAAGGCCAGATTGCATAACAACCTGGCCTTATTTTTACAAATAATCTACCTATTCACCAGCATCCGGGGCATCAGTTGGCAGCGGGGCTGGCGTTGGCAGCGGCGGCTGAGTAGGAGCCGGTGTTGGTGGTGTAAAGAAAATCGGATCGAGCACTGGCGTTGTTGGCACACGTCCACGCCATGACTCTGTAATCTCTACACCCAACGCTTTTTGCTCATCCAGGAAATTGGTCAAAGCAGTCCGTTGTGCATTTTGGTACTCTGCTTCAGCTAACGGCCGTACCTCCCGGCCACTCGGTTGAATAATAAAGTACCGCATCGCACCTTCACCCATATCCACCGCAATCACATCACTCGGCTCATTAATGGGCAAAGAAAATGCCGCAGATGCAAATTCCTCACCAAACTGCTGCGACAAAATAAATTCAGTTCGCCAAAGCAGTTCATTTGCAGCAGCCGTCGAACCAGAATCACCAGGCAAGCTGCGAACCGTGTTCCAAACCGTCAGGAACCCTTGTTCATCAACCATTGCCTTGCCTTCATTTGCTTCCTCTTCCGTGTCATACGAAAGCACCCACAAACTCACATGCTCCGCTTCTTTGGCAATATTTAACTCTTCAGACAGCGCCTCAATCAACTTTTCACGGTACAAACTGTTGCGAATCACCTCACGGAACAAGGATTCATCCACACCAAACTCCTTAAATTGAGCTTGCAGTTTGCCATATTCCTCAACGAAATATTCTTCACTCACAGGTGTGGGTGTAGGCCGTGGCGTATTCGTTGGGCCTAGCGTTGGTGTGGGCAAAGGCGTCGATGTTGGCACCACATCCGTAATAACGGCCGTTGGAATCGGCGTTAATGAAGGCGTTGGCATAATTGTAGCAGTGGGCAAAGGCGTAGCAGTCGGTGATGCACCACCAAAGTAACCATAAGTGGCTTCCAACTCCTTCTGCACTTCCTCATCGGTCACTGTAATACCGCGTTCCTCAGCCGCCTGCCGAATAATGCGCTCTTCAATCATCAAATCCAGCACACTTTGGCCTAAAACTTCGGCATTTTGGGCTACCAATTCTGTTATGGCCTGGGGGGCAAGCTGTTGAATAATGCCAACATCACCACCAAACGCTTCCAACTGTCTTTCCAGCACAATAATGCGCTGGGCACGTTCATACGTTACCCGCTCCTGAAATTCACGCAGGGTAATCGGTTCACCATTCACTGTCGCTACCGGACGGCCAGGAATAAGAATCATCTCATTCACAACAGCCACAATAGCCACCAGCAGCAGCAAACCGGCAACAATGCCTAAACCAATACGCAGTTGGCGGGTTTGTTCTGCCTGTTTTCGTGCCAGCAAAATTTCTTTTCTGGACTGGCGAGCATCACTTTCTGATATTTGTTGTTTCTTCTTTGTCATGGGTCGTTAAACAAACAGCGCGCCGGTTTTCCATTACCCAAACAAAAAAGGGGCCATGTGCGGCCCCATGTCGCTCAGGTTTTGCCGACACAATTCGGTCATTGCGTTATCGTGTCGCTGGATTAACCGACAGCGAATAATAATTAATCGGTTACAAATGGCAGCAATGCCAGGTGACGGGCACGCTTGATAGCAACGGCTAAATTCCGTTGGCTTTTGGCACAAAGACCTGTTTGACGACGGGGACGAATGCGCCCAAATTCGTTGATGTAACGCTTGAGTTCATCCACGTTTTTGTAGTCAAACGTTTTGTCCATGCAGCCGCGCGGCCGACGTTTACGGCGAAAACGACTTCTATCCATTACAAATACCTCCACAATTGGGAATCTTTAATTTTCATCTGATAAAGCTATCATTTCATGGGCGACCACTTCGGTGCGGAAATGTTTACGGCCGTATTCATCTTCCCAACCTCGCGTCTGCAACCGTCCTTCGACGTATACCCGCTGCCCATCATACAGACGTTTGTGGCAGATTTCGGCCAGTGGCCCCCAGGCCACCACACTAAACCATTCCGTCTCCTCGTGTGTCTCACCCTCAGCAGATGTCCAACTCCGCGGCGTGGCAACACTTAAAGCGGCAACAGGCTTTCCTCCGGGGGTATATCTCAATTCTGGATCCCCATCGACCCAGCCTATTAGCATGACCTTATTTAAGCCTTTCCCGTGCGGCATGTGACAATTCCTGCTTTTCAATAATTAGCTTTCTTTGCGTACCACAAGATAACGCAAAATATCTTCTGCATATTGCATGTTGCGTTCGATGTCTTTCACGCGAGTGGGGTCAATTTTGCCTTCGTACAAAACGTAGTAGCCTTCTTTGTGCTTACGAATTGGGTAGGCCAATTGACGCAAACCCCAGTGATTGATTTCTGGTTTGTTGTCTTCATTGCCATCAGCAATTAAACCGGCAAACCGATCAATCAGGGCTGTACGCGCTTCTTCATCCAATTGTGGCTGAATAATGATGGTAACTTCATAGTCACGCACGTTACACTTACCTCCTTTCCTTGGAATTACTCTGGCGAGCGCTGCTCCCAGTCACTTTGCCGGGAGCGGAAAGCAGCAACCAATGAGTATGTAATTGTTGCTGTGCAACGGGTCGAGGGATGATAGCACAAATTAAATTTTTCACAACTTTTCGTGCCTTTATTGAGAGGGCACGGTAATATGGCTGGAAGCTTGTAAACAGCTTTTACCTTTGGTTACCAATCTTACCTTTAGTTTGGAGATTTTTTATGCAAGAACCAGTGAACCAACCAACGGAAACGGCCGTTTCCCAACAACCGGCACAGGTCATACAAATACAGCCAGCCGGCAGCGGCCGTACCGTCCTCTACATTCTGCTCAGCGTCATCGTCGGCTTCATGCTGCCAGTCATCAGCTGCATCATGTTTTTCGGCATCTCCCTCATTAGTGTGGGACTAAGCGGAACAACCACAGCCGCCCCTATTGGCACGGGCGATGCCGTCGCCATTATTGAAGTCAACGGCACCATCACCAGCGGCGACGAAAACGACATCTCCCCCACCGGAGACACCGTCAGCGGTGTTGTCATTGCCGACCTGGAAAAAGCCGCCGCCGATGACACCGTTAAAGCCATCATTCTGCGTGTGGACAGCCCCGGCGGCACTGTGACAGGTGCTGTCCAAATTTATGAAGCCTTGCTGGAAATAGACAAGCCCATTGTGGTGAGCATGGGCAGTCTGGCCGCCTCCGGTGGTTACTACATCTCTGCCCCGGCAGATTACATCATTGCCCGCCCGGATACTTTTACCGGCAGTCTGGGTGTGGTCATGACACTTTTTAATGCGGAGGAGCTAATTACGGAGCTGGGCGTGGAAGTCAATGCCATCACCAGCGGCCCGAACAAAACCATCGGTTCTACCTGGGAAGCATTAACACCAGAACAACACGACATTTTGCAAACGATTGTCGATGAAGCGTATGACGATTTTGTGCAGGTTATTGTGGATGGGCGCGGGCTTTCTGAAGAGGAAGTACGTGCGCTGGCAGACGGCCGTATCTACACCGGCAAGCAAGCATTGGCAAACGGATTGGTAGACGAATTGGGCAATCTGGACGATGCCATTGCCAAAGCCGCCGAACTGGGTGGCATTAGCGGCGAACCGCGTATCGTGCGCTATGAGCATGTTCCAACGCTTACCGAACTTTTGCTTGGCGTAAGCAGCCGCTATACCCAGTCAGATGCGGAACGGGTGATGGAAGCCATTAATGAGCTGACAACGCCAACTTTGGAATATCGCTACTACGGCCCAGGAGGGAGATAACGTTGCGCATGGCAAAAAAACAACTTTGGCGGCTGCTGCTGGTGGGGATGTTGGGCGTAACGGCCGTTACCTACCACCTGCGCCAGCCCATCCCTACCACCCAGGCACAAGGGCAAACCCGCCTGGTGCTGGCATTTTACTATGCCTGGTTCAGCACCGGCTCATTTGGGCCCGGCGTCACCCCATACCAACCCATCCAGCCCTACAACTCATGGGACACAGCCACCATTCAACGCCACGTCAGCGAAGCCCAATCGGCGGGCATAGATGGCTTTGTACAAAGCTGGTATGGGCCGCAAGTGGAAAACAACCAGACCGAAACCAATTTTCAGGCATTGCTCAACATTGCCAATGCCAGCGGTTTCAAAGCGGCCGTCGATTTTGAAACCGCCAGCCCATTTTTTGCCAGCAATGATGACCGCATCAATGCCCTGCGCACACTGCTGCAAACCCACGCCAACCATCCCGCCTACCTGCGTGTCGATGGCAAGCCGGTCATCTTCTTTTGGGCAAACTGGCTGCTTACCCCGGCCGAATGGGTCACTATCCGCAGTGCTGTAGACCCAGACCGCAACTCTATCTGGATAGCTGAAGGGACAAACACGGCCTATCTGGATGCCTTTGACGGCTTGCACCTGTACAACATTGCCTGGTCTGATAACCCGGCGGGCACGGCCGCATCCTGGGCAGCGAACACACGAGCGGCTTCTGCCACATATGGCGGCTACAAATACTGGGTCGCCACGGCCATGCCCGGTTTTGATGACCGCTTGCTGGGACGAGGTGAAAATGCCGTCTACCGCGACCGGGCCAATGGCGATTTTTACCGCGCCAGTTTTGGCGGTGCGGCGGCCAGTGCCCCCGATATGCTGATTATTACCTCTTATAATGAATGGCCGGAGGGGTCACAAATTGAACCAAGTCAGGAGTATGGCAATTTTTATTTGCAGCTTACGGCCGAATTGAGCGCAGGTTTTAAGTCGGGAAGCATTGCTGTGCCACCGCCGCCGTCTAATAACCCGCCAGCTCCGGTTGAAACACCCGCTGACAGCGGCACGGCCGTTCCCACTTTTACCCCTGGGCCAACAGCCACGACCGGGCCAACAGCAACGCCAACAAACACACCGCCCCCTACGGCTACACCTACCCCAGCGATTACGCCAACTGCCTTACCAGACGGCCGTATTCTCTACACCATCCAGCCCGGCGACACTTTGCTCATCATTGCTGATCGTTTTGGCATTGATGTCCGCGATTTGTACGGCTATAACAACCTGGGGCCAAACAGCGTGCTAAGTGTGGGGCAGCAAATCATTCTTGGCTATACGATATTCCCCGATGGCTCAACAGTACTGCCCGGATTTCCGCAGGCGCGGGTAAAACCAGACGGCACAATTGTTCATGTGGTGCGGGAAGGGGACACGATATTTGGCATTGCCGCGACGTATGACCTGACGCTGGATGAATTTTATGCCGTAAGCGGGCTGGCTGAGAATGCCATCTTGTCTATTGGGCAGGAGGTTGTGGTGGGAAGTAAGCCAAAACCGCAGTCGATTGGCGGTTCTACGGATGATCCGTCGGCCACGCTGACGCCTGTGCCAACGGATACGGCCGTCCCCACGACCGCTCCCACGAACACGCCTCAACCGGCCACAGCGGTTCCCCATTCACTCACGCCCACTTTTGTCCCAACGGTAACCGAAACGGCCGTGGCGGATGCCATCTCACCTGCCCCAACCGCTTCCACACAGACCAATCTGCTGCCTGTCATCCTTATCGCTTTGGGGGTATTGGCATTAGCAGGGTCAATTGTGTTGTATTTGGTGCGGGGGAATGGGTAGGGGGTTGGAGATTGGGAGATTGGAGATTGGGGATTGGGAGATTGGAGATTGGGAGATTGGAGATTTTTTTGCCTTAATGCTCCATCTCCCACTCATACCCACACCCTCGGCCAGCTATTTGGGTAATAAGGCCGCCTCAATCGCTTCGGCAAGAGAGCGGCAGGGAATGAGGGTGATGCCTGCCGGGGGCTTGCTGTTTCGGCGAGAGGTACGCGGCACAATACACCGTTTGAACCCTAGTTTGGCGGCCTCTTTCAGGCGGGCATCGAGCTGGCTGACGGTACGCAGTTCACCACTTAGCCCAACTTCCCCAACAAAGGCCATATCGGCATGGATGGGGCGGTCTTTGACGCTGCTGGCAATGGCGGCGGCAATGGCCAAATCGGCGGCGGGTTCGTCAATTTGCAACCCGCCGATGACGTTGACAAATACGTCTTTGTCGTACAAGGGGATGTTGACGCGGCGGGTGAGGACGGCCGTTAACAGCAGCAGCCGGTTGTAATCGACACCATTGGCTGTACGCCGGGGGTTGGAAAAGGCAGTTGCGCTGGCTAATGCCTGAATTTCTACCAGTAACGGCCGTGTTCCCTCCATCGTGACCGCAATAGCAGACCCCGGTGCATTCACCTGCCGTTCCGCCAAAAACGCTTCAGAAGGATTAGGCACTTCCACCATGCCCTTCTCTACCATCTCAAACACACCCACTTCACTCGTTGCCCCAAACCGGTTCTTTACCCCACGCAGCAGCCGGTAGCGATGAAACGGATCCCCTTCCAGATACAAAACCGTGTCCACAATGTGTTCCAATACACGCGGCCCGGCAATTGCCCCCTCTTTGGTGACATGACCAACCAAAAAGACCGTAATGCCATGATTTTTTGCTAAGTCTTGCAGACGGCTGGCACATTCTCGCACCTGACTGACACTGCCGGGGGACGATTTGGACTCTTCGGTATATGTGGTCTGAATACTGTCAATGATGACCAGTGCCGGGTTTAGTGTGGTGATGTGGTGCAGAATGGTGGTCAGGTTGGTTTCTGTAACAAGGTACAGCTCTTTGGCCTGGACTTTCATCCGGTCGGCGCGCATTTTTATTTGACGGGTGCTTTCTTCCCCAGAGACGTATAACGTGGCGCCGTGCTGGTTGGCAACCATGGCGGCCACTTGCAGCAGCAGGGTCGATTTGCCAATGCCGGGGTCGCCGCCAACTAGCACGAGGGAGCCGGGAACGATGCCGCCGCCTAAGACGCGGGAGAATTCTGGCAGGGGCAGGCTCATCCGGTCAAAGCCGTCGGCTGTTACTTCGGCAAGGCGGGCGGGTTGGCTGGTTGGTCTGGCTGTGGTGGCGCGGGTTTTGCCGGAAACGGCCGTTTCCGGCACCATAATCTCCTCTTCCATCGTGCCAAATTCGCCACACTGCGGACACCTGCCCACAAAAGCGGCCGTGATCCGCCCACAATTTGAACACACATATCTAGAACGCTGCTTTGCCACAAAAAACCTTCCT
>CAZRIB010000101.1:0-10896 GCA_964600035.1 uncultured Ardenticatenaceae bacterium
TCTACTGAGATTGGAGATTGCGGCAGTAGGGTGTGGCCCAGCAGGGATACTGCCTACACCCTAAATTCGCAAAGGGGAAATTGTTCGAAATGAAAGGATTTTCCGGCTTTCCAGATGGCAAGATGCGGTTTACTTCTGTGCCAAATCTCTTTTTTAGTGACTTGATGCCAATTATTGATAATTTGGCAGAGATGAAGGTGACGCTGTATGCCTTGTGGGCGCTGCACCAGAAGGAAGGCCCTGTCCGTTATTTGCGCCTAACAGATTTTTTGAATGATACGACGTTTGTGAAGTCGCTGGCGCCGACATTGGAAACGGCCGTAGACATCCTCATGGACGGCATCGAACGCGCAGTTGCCAGAGGCACATTTCTCCACGTCAAAATAGAAAGCGCCGACGGCCACATGGACCTCTACTTCCTCAACACAGAAAAAGGGCGTACGGCCGTAGACGGCATAACCAAAGGCGAATGGCGGCCAAACCCGGATGAAGACCAACCCATCTCCCTGCTCGTCGAACGGCCCAACATCTTCATCCTCTACGAACAAAACATAGGCCCACTCACCCCCATCATCGCCGACGAACTTCGCGACGCAGAACAAACCTATCCCCTCCGCTGGATAGAAGAAGCCATACAATTAGCCGTAGAAAACAACGCACGAAAATGGCGCTACATCCTGGCCATATTGGAAAGATGGCGCCAAGAAGGAAAACAAGATGGAATCGGCAGCCGAGATACTCAAAAAGACATTCAACGAAAAATCCCGGACGAACTCAAAAACATCATCAAACGATAACCCGCCCCAACACGGTTCCGGCGGCGGCGATGTCCCCGTTGATGATGGCCTGGGCAAGCCAGAATGCCCCATTTGCGCCGGGCTGGGATACTACATTCCCGACGTTCCCCCCGCACACCCCGGCTTTGGCAAGGCCATCCCTTGCACATGCCGGGCATCAGAAAGAGAAATGGCCCGCATGGATCGCCTGCTAAAGCTGAGCCAGCTTGGGGCACTTTCTACCTGCACCTTTGACACTTTTTTGCCCGAAGGACACGGGTTGACACCTGCCAAGCAGCGCAATCTGAAAATGGCCTTCGAACGTGCCAAAGCCTTTGCCAAAGAACCAAAAGGCTGGCTGGTGCTAAAAGGCGGATATGGCTGCGGCAAAACCCATCTGGCGGCAGCCATCGCCAATTACCGGCTCAATCTGGGGCATCCCGTTCTATTTGTGAATACCCCTGACCTGCTAGACCATTTGCGCGCAGCTTATGCACCCAATGCCCCCATCAGCTACGATGAGCGGTTTGACCAGGTACGCAATGCGCCACTGCTTATCCTGGACGATTTGGGGACGCAAAGCAACACCGACTGGGCACAGGAAAAACTGTACCAGATATTCAACTATCGCTATAACGCCCGCCTGCCAACCATCATTACCACCAATGAAGAACTGGAATCTATCGAAATTCGTATTCGTTCGCGCATGGTAGACCCCAGTTTGGTAGAAATTTTGCATATTTCTGCGCCCGATTTTCGCCGGACCGGCGTTGATCAAGACCAATCTGACCTGTCTTCCTTGAATTTGCACACAGATCAGGTATTTGAAACGTTTGATTTACGCGAGCGGGAATTACCTCGGGCACAAGCCGAAAATTTGCGGCGGGCATTTGAAACAGCACGGGAGTATGCAAACAATCCCCGTGATTGGTTGGTTTTCAACAGTGTGAGTTATGGCTGTGGAAAAACCCATTTGGCGGCGGCAATTGCCAATTATGTCACCAAACAGGGTGAGCCGGTTTTGTTTGTGGTTGTGCCAGATTTGCTGGATCATTTACGAGCAACGTTTAACCCGTCCAGTGCCCATCGCCTGGATAGACGTTTTGATGAAGTCAAAACAGCACCACTGCTTGTTTTGGATGATTTGGGGACGGAAAGCGCAACGGCGTGGGCGCGGGAAAAATTGTATCAGTTGTTTAATTACCGATATAACGCCCGCCTGCCTACCGTGATTACAACGGCGACACCTGTGGATGAATTAGATCCGCGGTTGGCTTCACGCATGTTGGATGGATCGCGCTGTACGTTCTTTTTGCTGGAAGTGCCCAGTTACCGGGGAGGCATGCAGCAAAAACGCCGGAGAAAACGGAATTAAGGCTGAATGAAGAATTGAAGCCGGAAATGAACGGCCGTTCATTTCCGGCTTTTTGTTTTATTTATGGTTGGGGAATAAGGAGCTGCTGCCCAACCTGTACCTGATTGGGGTTGGACAGATTATTGGCGGCCACAATGTCATCCACGGTGACACCGTATTGTTTGGCAATTTGGGTGACGGTTTCGCCGGGCTGGACGATGTGGGTAATGGTGTTTACGGCCGTTGGCAAAGCCTCTCCACCCTCTTCTGCCGGGGGCGTATTGGGTGCGCCGCCACCTGCCTCAGCAGCCGGAATGAAGATTTGCGTCTCTTCGCCTTCTGCCGGTGCTTCAGGAACGGCCGTTGCCTCTGGTTCACTTTGCGGCTGCTCCACCGGCATCTCTTGAACGGCGGCCGGTCTGTTCAAGCCATCACCCAGCACAGCAGGCACAACACGCCCAAAAATAAACGGCCGTGTCAGTGCAACCACAAGCACAGCCCCCACTAACACCACGACCAAAATGCCAAAATTGCGCCATTCCTGCCTGGGCGTTGTTTGATTTTCCGACTGCATCACATACCTCCTGTGACCAAAATTATTAATGATGAATGGATTTATGATTAAAGAAAGTTACCAGTCGTTCCCACTCTTTAATCCTTAATCTTTGATCATTACCATCCCTTCCAGCAAGTGTAACACGGCTTCCCGCCGCATTCCTAATTATCCAGCACAAAAATTGTGCCAAAGCGCCCGGTACGGCCGTTTTCGGCACGGTGAGAAAAGAACAAATCGGTTCGTTCATGGGTACACAAGCCGGATGTTTCGATGGCTTCCACGCCAGCCCGCCGTAAATTTTGCACATTGGCGGCAACCAGATCGAAGTACGGCCGTTTCCGGCCGGCCCCATACACCAGCAGCCGCTCCGGCTCTGCAAAAGCCGACCGCACCGCACTGATAACCGGCTCATCCACCTCATAATGGCGGACGCTAATCGCCGGACCAATACCCGCCAGCAGCTCATGGGGACGGCTGCCAAAATGGCGCACCATTGCCCGCACCATTGCGCCGGGCAAATCGGCCACAGCCCCTTTCCAACCGGCGTGCCCCAGGCCAATGGCATGATGGACGGGGTCATAGAGAAAAATGGGCGCACAGTCGGCAAAATTCATCGTCAGGGCTGTGCCCGGTTCATCTGTAATAAGCCCGTCTACCTGGGGAACCAATGTGCCCTGGTGAACGGCCGTTACCCGTACCACTGTACGGCCGTGTACCAAATGGGCATGCACCACCGAATGGTTTTGGCGGCCAAACAAGCCATATGCCCGCTGCCGGTTGGCATACACCCGCACCTTATCATCCGGCACAGACACGCTTAAATTCAAAGATGAAAATGCGCCTTCACTAAAACCGCCTATCCGTGTAAACACAGCATGACGGATACGGCCGTTTCCACGAAACTGCTCAAATTCTCCCCAAACAACACTATCTTTTTCACATAAAAACATAAAAACCTCCATAAGCCAGAACAATCCAGCCCAAAAATTGTAAACGGCAGCAGGCAAACAACAAAACACAACCTTGCCATCCCTCATTTGCCATTCACACCCTGCTTATGACGGGGGCGTGTAACCATGTTATAATGCCCATATACATTTTAGGAACATCTGAGCTATGACTCGCAAAAAGACAACCCGTCAAACCACAAAAAAGAAAGCCGAAGCCCGCCGCAAAACCACCCGAGGCGGGACTCGTTCACGCAAATCAAGCGGCAGCCGCAGTACATCCAAACGACGTACAACCAAAAAAAGAACAACAACACGCAAAAAGAAGCAAACATTTTCCCTAAATTTGGCGCAAAAAATCCTCATTACCGGTATGGGCATCATCTTTGTAACGGCCATCCTGGTACTTAGTTTACTCTCGCCCAATCAGGGACAGCTAACGGCCGGTTTATCTGCCTTAATGTGGCGCACATTTGGCTGGGGGGGACTGATTATGCCCCTCATCACCGGCGGCATTGGTCTGTACATGGTGCTTTGGGGCATGGATCAAGCTCCGGAACTGCCACTGTATCGCCTTTTTGGCTTTACTTTAGGGTTTTTGGCCTTTGAATCGTTTGCGTCGCTCATCGTGTTGATGGTGGATAATGGCTATAACGATGTGTGGACAATTGCCCGCTCGCAAACAGGCGGCGGCTATTTGGGCGGCTTGCTGACTTATACACTGGTAGAAAGTGTGGGCACGTTGGGCGCAATTTTTACCCTGGGTGTACTCAGCATGGTGGCTGTTATTTTTGTGTCGGGCATTACGCGGGCGCAGTTTGCCCAATTTTTGCGGGATGTGCGTGACGGCCGTTACACACCAGCATACAACACCCCAAAAACAGAAATCCCCATCAACCCGGGGCAGCAGTCAGCCCGCACCCTAAGCCGCCGCAAAAACAACCCGGCACAACTCCCCTTGCAGCTTGACGAAACACCTCCAAAAGAGGAAAAAGAAGCACCTGCACCCAGAAAACGGCCGATTCCCACAGCCACTCGCGGCGGTACACGTCGTAAAAAAGAAACCCCGCCCGCCCCGGAACCTGAGCCAACTGTTGTGACCCCCGTCATCATGGGCAACATGAGCAGGCGGCGCGGCAGCGCCCCTTCCTGGAAACTGCCAGCGATGGCCGAAATTTTAGAACCCGGCTCAGAGCAAAACAACAGCAACGCCACCATACGGGAGCAGGTAGAAATTATCGAGCACACGCTGGAAAGTTTTGGCGCTCCAGCTACTGTCGTTGAGATCAATCAGGGGCCAACCATTACCCAGTACGGCGTTGAACCGGCATTCATTCAAATGAGAAACGGCCGTCGCACCAAAGTCAAAGTCGGCAAAATTGCCAGCCTCGCCGACGACCTGGCATTGGCACTGGCTGCCCACTCCATCCGCATCCAGGCCCCTGTTCCCGGCAAAGGCTACGTCGGCATCGAAGTACCCAACACCTCCAAAGCGCTGGTTTCCCTGCGCGATGTGATGGAGTCGCCCCAATTCCAAAAAATCAAATCCCCACTTCGCATTGGTCTGGGGCAAAACGTTGCCGGCACACCCATTTCCGCCGACTTGACTACCATGCCCCACCTGCTCATCGCCGGTACAACCGGTTCCGGTAAATCCGTCTGTGTCAACACCATCATCTGCTCACTGCTGCTGCAAAACACACCAGAAGAACTCAAGCTGGTCATGGTAGACCCCAAGCGCGTGGAACTGACCGGTTACAACGGCATTCCTCATTTGGCCGCACCCGTGGTTGTAGAAATGGACAAAGTGATTGGCACGCTGCAATGGGCACTGCGCGAAATGGACAACCGGTACAAGATGTTTGCCGACATGGGTGCGCGCAACATCACCGATTACAACAAAAAAATCAAACGCCACAAAGATGTAGACCCACTGCCTTACATTGTCATCATCATTGATGAGCTGGCCGACCTGATGATGCTGGCCCCGGAAGATACAGAACGCGCCATTACCCGGCTGGCACAAATGGCACGGGCAACAGGGATTCATATGGTCATTGCCACGCAGCGCCCATCGGTAGACGTGGTGACGGGTCTTATCAAAGCCAACTTCCCGGCACGTATTGCCTTTGCGGTGGCCTCCAGCACGGACAGCCGGGTGGTGCTGGACACAACTGGGGCAGAGCGGCTGTTGGGACAAGGTGACATGCTGTTTCAAAGTCCGGATGCGGCGGCGCCTGTGCGGCTGCAAGGCTGCTTTGTAAGCGACGGTGAGATTGGCAAGCTAATTGCTTACTGGCAGCGTGCCAGACGGTTTAATGTAATTTCAGCAGAAGAGAGTGTGGTGACGCGGCGTGAGGAAACGGCCGTACCGCCGCCGCGCATTAATACCCCAAAACCCACACCAAAATCCCAACCCACACCACCCGTACGGGAAACGGCCGTGTCTGCCAACACCAATACCCGTACAGAAGCCAGTACAGAGGCCATCACCCAACCCATCAAAATCACATCCGGCCAGCCCCCCAAACTGGAAGACGATGCCATCCCCTTTGATGCCGCCCCGCAAGAGCCGCCCACCCAATTCATTGCCCCGGAACCTGAGCCAGTGCCAGAAACGCTCCACCCCGGCGAATCTGCCATGCAGCAGCCATTGTGGGAAGCCCTGCAAGCCATAGAAGAACAAAGCGACGAACCAGAATTAAACGATGATCTCTTACCAGAAGCGATCAATCTGGTGCGCACACTGCAAAAAGCGTCTACGTCCCTGCTGCAGCGCCGCTTCCGCATCGGCTATACCCGTGCCGCCCGCATCATCGATTACATGGAAGAAAAAGGCATCATTGGCCCGCCAACGGGCACCAGCAAAGCGCGCAAGGTTCTCTTACCCCCACCCGGTGAAGAAATTAAACCGGACGCTAACGCCGAAACCGAATAAAATCTATATTCGTAATTCGTAATTCATAATTCTTACAGGAGTAAATGGCACGCTTAGGCGTGTCTGTAACAATGAACGCATGGCACATTTAACTGGCGAGGAACGCGCAAAGTACGTCCAAAATATGTTTGCCCGAATTGCCGGGCGCTACGACACCATGAACCGTCTGATGACGTTTGGGCAGGATATTCGCTGGCGGCGGTTTGTCATTAAGCAGGCCAATTTACCGGAAAACGGCCGTTTACTGGACATAGCCACCGGCACAGGCGACATTGCCCACGAAGGGCTAAAACAAGTCCCCGGACTGCAAGCCATTGGCGGCGACTTCACCATTGAAATGATGTTGGCTGGCAAACAATACCCGGACCGTGCCCCCATCAAATGGGTCGTCTCCGACACCCTGGCACTCCCCTTTCCAGACAACTATTTTGATGCGGTCACCTCCGGCTTCCTCATGCGCAATGTCATTGATGTGCCGGGAGCCTGCCGCGAGCAAATGCGTGTGACCAAACCGGGCGGCCGTATCGTTGTGCTGGAATCCAGCCCGCCAAAAGATAATCTCCTCAAGCCATTCATTCGTTTTCACTTGAACACAGTCATCCCCACACTGGGTAAGCTGGTTTCTGGCGACAGCGCCGCTTACCAATATCTGCCAGAAAGCACCCAGCAGTTCAAAGGGCCGGATGAGCTGGCCAACATCATGCGTGAGGCAGGTATGGTCAACGTGACTTACAAGCTGTTTATGTTTGGCACAATTGCCATCCACACCGGGCAGAAACCGGCTTTGTAAGTTTATTGGGGCATGGTGGGTGAAGATAAAACCAGGACGCAGATAACAGGATGCAGATTTTCAGGATGAACGCAGATTAATAGTTGATTCACAGAGCAATTGTAAAAGAGTGCGGAAATCAGAAAACAGCCAATCCCCAATCTCTAATCTCTCAAGTTATGGCACACGCTTTGCACCATTTGCACAAGAATGTTTGGTATCGGCCCTGCCACCCCGACAAGAACCGGGTGGAGCCGGCCATTGGTGTGGTGGTGGGGGATGATGCCACAATTTTGATTGATGCGGGAAATTCACCACGGCAGGCGGCGGCAGTGATAACGGCCGTTTCCCAACTGCACGCCCCACCCATTCGCCACATCATTTACACCCACCATCATTGGGACCACACTTTCGGCGCATTCACCTACCCGGAAGAAGTCACCATCATCGGCCACAAACGCACCCACCAAATCATGACAGTCATGATGGCTGAACCCTGGAGCAGCAGCTACCTCCGCCGCCGCATCGAGCGCAATCCAGACCTGATTCTTGACTGGACAGAGGCAGAGTGGCGGCAGTTTCGGCTGATTCCACCACACATCACCTTTGAACAACCACAAACCCTTTCGCTGGCCGGGGTCACTTTTCATCTGGAGCATGTGGGGGGTAACCATGCGGCAGATTCAATTGTGATCAAAATACCGGAAGCAGGTGTGGCTTTTCTTGGCGACTGTTATTACCCGGCGCCGGTGTATGCTGGCGGCAATTTGCAAGACCCGGTGGATACGGCCGTTCTGGCACACATTCTTGATGAGGAAATTACCATTTACGTAGACGGGCACAAAGCGCCATTTACCCGGCGGCAGTTACAGCGTATCGTTCGCTCTCATGGGCTGGTAGCAGGTATTGGTAAAAATAAAGATTGATGGCTGAATAGTTGTATGCAAATTCCCCCCGGTACATTACCCCAACGCGTCATCATTGTGGGCAACACCAACAGCGGAAAATCCACGTTAGCCCGCACCCTCAGCCAGCGGCTAAATTTGCCTTACACCGAGCTGGATGCCCTCTATTGGGGGCCAAACTGGACACCGACCCCTACGCCAATTTTGCGCGAAAAAATTACGGCCGTTGCCCGGCAGCCTCGTTGGGTCATGGATGGCAACTATTCAATGGCACGCGACATCATCTGGCATTATGCCGACACCCTCATCTGGCTGGACTTCCCCCTGCCTGTCATTTTATACCGCCTGATACGCCGCAGCCTGCGCCGAATTATTCACAAAGAAACGCTTTGGAACGGCAACCGGGAAACATGGCGCGGTCTCCTTTTTAGCCGGGACTCTCTGCTGCTTTGGGCACTAAAAAAGCACAAACTCCGGCGCAGGGAATTTTTAGCGCTTTTCCAGGAACCCGATTTTGCCCATTTAACGATTTACCGCTTTCGGACACCGGCGGCTTTAACCAAATGGGTGTCATCCCTGCCCTGACCGGTATGCTTTTCCCTTCGGTTTCTCGTATACTTCCTCCCCATGACCGATATAGAAACAAAACCACTATTGAACCGCACAGCAATTGTGACAGGAGCTGGCCGTGGACTGGGTACGGCCGTTGCCAAAGCATTGGCCGCGGCAGGGGCAAACGTCATCGTTAACGACATCAACCCCGACCGGGCAGAACAGGTACAAGATGCCATCCGGCAGGCAGGCGGACAAGCCCTGGCCATTGCCGCCGACGTTTCCAATAAATTTCACGGCGTCAATTTGATAGAAAATGCACGGACAGCCTTTGGACGGCTGGACATTTTGGTAAACAACGCCCACATTCAGCCCAAAGGCACGCTGCTCAAAATGGATGAATGGGATTGGAACCGCACCTTTGAGGTCAATGTAAAAGGTGTCTTTTTTATGACACAGCTTTGCAGCCGGGTTATGGCCGATGAAAATCAGCCCGATGGCGGTGTGGTCATCAATTTGGGGGCAGCTTTGCCGCCAGACCGCCCGGTAAACATTGCCTATGCCGCCAGCCAGAGTGCCTTGACTGGCTTTACACAGGCGGCGGCGCAGGAATTGGCTGTGTCACATATTCGGGTGAATGGGGTACTGCTGCCGCCAATGGCTGACGATGATGGGAAACGGCCGTTGCTGACACAACAAGCCATCACCACCATTCTGGACATTTGCCAAAACAACCAGATAACCGGCGCAGTGATAACACTGCCAAAATGATGATTGCAGGCAAAGCCACTGCAATCATCAATCATCACTCGTTAATCATTCCATCAACCCGGCATCAACCAAAAAACGCCAAACCACATCAGCCAGCAGCGCATTGCCTGCGGCGTTCATGTGGTTGTCATCCGGGTAAAACAGTTGGACACCCTCATTGGCGGCGGCTGTCAATTCGGCCGTGACATCTACACAAAGAATGCCTTCTTCTTCACAAAAAGCAGCCATTCGCAAACGCCCCTCCGCAAGCATGGCCAGCTTGTCTGCTCCCAGCGTTGGCTCTGTCCACCGGGCATAAACCTCTTCCTTTGTCGGCAGTAAAACCATGACCAACGGAATATCTTTGCCATCCAGCACAGCTTTGGTGTCACGGATGGCTTCCTGCCCCAATTCCAGCCCAATTTGTGTCTTTTCCAGCGACAAATCCAGGCCAATCATCGTTGAGTCACGGCCGTAACCCATCGCCAGCTCCCCATCCTCAAAATAATACGGGTCTACAAACCGGTTATAGCGATACCGCTCCGCTTCACTACTCCGCAGCAAATCAAAAATCACATACACGGCCGAATTGGCACTCAACCACTCTGCCACCGGCCCCTTTGGCGAACGCGGCTCCTCAGCAGGGGTATCATTCGGTTCATCAACAGGCGGCAGCCCTTCATACGTCACCGCCATGCCATAATCCTCATTCATGTCATTGCCATACCACTGCCACACCACAAAACGCGGCTCATAAAGCAGTCCAAACTTCATCAAGATATTGCGGTGACTAATAGAACCCGTAGCCCCCTGCCCCAAATTCACCACACTCATGCCATACTGCGTCTCCAGCCGCCGCACCCAGCAATCATCATACTCTGTAAAACAAAACGTGTGGCTGTCCCCCACAAACACTGCATCAACAGGCCAGCGCGGCTCCCAACTGCTGTCCGGCACACGAAAGCCTACGTGGGAATTTTCGTCCATCACATTTTTAGTCGAAATGTGCATCCCAACCGTTGGCACAAGATATTGCAGTTCGTTGTCCACGTGATTGCGGGTTACATTTTGATAATCAGAGTCGGGCTGGACAACCGCAGGCGGCAAAATTTTCTTTTCCGTAAACGGCGTAACGTGGACTTCGCGAAGCGGGGCTTGCAGCACATAGGGCAGCGCCGGGTATGCAATTCGCAGTAAAATTTCCAACAGCAGCCAGGCAAATATCACGCCAAATAAAATACCGCTGATGCGCCCCGCCCAACGAACGGCAGGAGAATAGGTTTGGTCTTTTTGTTGATTGGTCATATGGGGAATTATATCTGCTGGCTGTATGTGGCAAAACGGATGGG
>CAZRIB010000102.1:0-10891 GCA_964600035.1 uncultured Ardenticatenaceae bacterium
CTTTAATCATTATTCATCAATCAATTTATTTATTCATGGACGTTGACGACTGTGCCTAATGTGGCGAATTCATACAGCCATTTGGCGTCTGGCAGGCTGACATTGACGCAGCCGTGGCTCATGGGCTGGCCGAAGTTGTTGTGCCAGTAGGCGCCGTGTATGGCGTAATCTTCAAAGAAGTACATGACGTGGGGGACGTTTTCTAAATAGTAGTCGTATCCCAGACGACGGCCGTCCATTGTTTGGGATGTGGTGCGATACCAGATGCGGAATTGACCGGTGACGGTGGGAAAGCCGGGTAGGCCGCTGGATACTTTGGTGGTAAAGACGGCCGTATCGCCTTCATAGGCGGTCAATGTCTGGCTGCTCAGGTCTACATCGATCCAGCGTTCGTTGGGGCCTACATCTAACGGCCGTACACTGTTCCAGATGGCATTGAGACCGACGACTGTGGGCATGAGCGTGGGCGTGGGCGTGGGTGTGTTGGTGGGGGTAGGGGTTACTGTCCAGGTGGGGCGTGGGGTGTTTGGATCGTTATTTGCACTTTGTACCGGTTTTGTCAGCGGGTTATGGGGCGTGGGGGTGGGGGTAGAGGTTGCCGCTGCTGTTGGCTCTGTCGTGGGAGAAACGGCCGTTGGCGAAAAGCCCGCAGTGGGTGCAGCTGGCGGGCTGATTTGAGCGGCCAGGGCGGGTTGGGGGGCGTTTTTGTTTGGAAAGAATTGTGTCCAGCCGAGAACGGCCGTTCCGGCCAGCAGTACCACAAGCAGGATGGCCAGAGCCGCAGTCAGGGCATTTTCGCGGCGGGCGGGTGATGGTGTGGCGGGTTGGGGAGTGTTGGTTACGGCCGTTTCCTTTTTTGCCAGCCATGCTTTGGCTTTGGCAATGGCTGGGTGATTGGGTTTGAGTTTGGCCGCGTGGTCAATATACCCTTTGCTGGCTTTGATGTTTGGGGCGGTGTAGGCCAGCCACAACCAGGCCTGAAAATTTTCCGGGTTGTCTTGCAAAATTTGGTAAAGCAGGTGGCGGGCATAGGCGATACGGCCGTTTTTCACCGCCTGCCTTACCACTTCAAGGCGATACTGATTATCCGCTTGCGGAGATGTGGATGGATTTAACATGGCCGTTATTACTGGTTCAGAAAGCACAAGATGCCTTCTGTAATCCCTTTCGCCGGTTTCCCTTCACGACTGGTCAAAACATTTTCATCTAACTGCAAAAAGCCTGTTTCAATAATGATAGCGGGTGTGCCTGGCGCAATTTCCCGAAAGGCGTGGTAATCGGTCATGTGGGGGGTGATGGTGTTGGCATGGTATGGCAGCTCTGTGATGCGGGCATAGGCCTGTTCCACACAGTTAAACAGGGCGCTGGAATCTGTAAAAGAAGAACCGGCAATTTTGAAGCCGGTAGCCAGTTCGTTGTAATAAACGCAAGAATCAGCGTGAATGGAAATGAGGGCTGTGGCTACATACCCGTCCAGGCGGGGATCAAATTCGTCTAACACATCAACTGTAATGCCTTGGGCGCGCAGATTTTGGGCAACCTGGTTGGCGATAGTGGCGTTGACATCTACTTCTGTCAGGCCGCTGTCATCGCATACGGCGCCGGCATCGCTGCCTTTGTGCCCGGAGATGATGCCGATGCGTAATGGGCCTGGGCTTTGCTGCAAGCGCTGGGTAACGGGCTTGGCTGGCAGTGGTTTGGAGAGAGCGGCGGAAAGGCTTCCGGTGGCGGCTAGTGCTGTGCTGCTGTTTTCTGCCGGTGAGAAGAACCAGAATACGGCCGTCATTCCCGCCAATGCAAGAAAAAGGAAGAGTACGGCTGGAAAATTGCGAGTCAGGAACTGTATGAGTGCGGCCAGCGCATTTCGCCAGGATTGTGTGTGTGGCTGTGATTGCATGATGTTGAAATTGTACACGAGTTGGGGGCGGCGTGTCCAATGGCGTGCTGTATGTCGTTTTGTAGATATTACGTTAGAAACGGCCGTGTAAACCCGTCAAACGGTTATCAAATTACTGTCTTTTTGGTATAAGTAGGACAAAACATGTTGAAAGGTTGAAACGGCCGTAACTTCCGCTTACAATGAACAACAGGGGAGCATCCACCACACCAAAACATTCAAGAAAAATGAGAGCAAGAGAATAAAACAGGCAAGATAGGCTATAACCAAAAACAAAACACACGTTTCTGCGACATATTCATAAAAATGACTCTTTTCTAAAAAGATAACAATAAGGAGCAATCATCACGATGGAAGAACAACCAAATGACAATCGTCCATCAATCCCTACATGGGTCTGGATTTTAGGTATATTCGCCATTATTTTGGGCTTGCAGTTGTGGATAAGCGGCCGTTTGAATGGCCCGGAGCAGGTAAGCCTGCCAGAAGCAATGGCGCTTATAAAAGAAGGCAGTGTTGAAGAAGTAAGCCTGACAGGCAGCCGTTTGCAGCTAGATATGGGCGGCGATGACGTTCGGGCAACAACCATTGACCCTCGTTCCAGTCTGGAAGAAGTATTTACTTTCTACGGCATTTCAGAATCGATGCTGAAAGAATCGGGCACAGAGGTGATCATTAATGATCAATCTGGCTGGCAGAACTTTCTGACTATTCTCTTTTCAGTTGGCCCGGTTTTGCTGCTGATTTGGATATTTACGCGCGGCTTCCGGCAAATGCAGGGTGGAGGCGGCAACAGTATTTTTGGATTCGGCCGTTCCCGTGCCAAAAACCTAAACGATGCCGACCGCCCCACCGTTACATTTGACGATGTGGCAGGCGTTGATGAAGCCAAATTAGAGCTTGCCGAAGTTGTGCAATTTTTGCGCGAACCAGAAAAATTTGTACAGGTAGGCGCACGCATCCCCAAAGGTGTGCTTATGGTTGGCCCGCCAGGAACAGGTAAAACATTGCTGGCGCGTGCCGTAGCCGGTGAAGCCGGTGTGCCCTTCTTCCACATTTCCGGTTCCGAATTTGTGGAAATGTTTGTGGGTGTCGGTGCCAGCCGTGTACGCGATCTGTTTGAAAAGGCCAAACAAGCGGCACCGTCCATCGTCTTTGTGGACGAAATTGACGCAGTTGGCCGGCAGCGCGGCGCCGGACTGGGTGGCGGCCATGATGAACGTGAACAAACGTTAAACCAGATTTTGGTAGAGATGGATGGCTTTGATAATGACACCAATGTCATTGTGATGGCGGCAACCAACCGGGCAGATATTCTTGATCCCGCGCTGCTGCGTCCTGGCCGGTTTGACCGCAAGGTGTTTGTGGATTTGCCGGACGTAAAAGGGCGCGAAATGATTCTGAAGGTGCATGCACGCGGCAAGCCCATATCGCCGGAGGTGGATTTCAAGGACATTGCCCGGTTGACGGCCGGTTTTTCCGGTGCTGACCTGGAGAACCTGATTAATGAAGCGGCCATTTTTGCAGCACGGCGTAACCAACGAAAAATTGGTTTGCTGGAGTTCCAGGATGCCTTTGACCGTGTGGTGATGGGACCGGAACGTAAAAGCCGGGTGATGAGTGAGGAAGATAAAGAAACGGTTGCTTACCATGAAGCGGGACACGCGCTGGTGAGTTTTAATCTTATTCACACGGATCCGGTGCAGAAAATTACCATTGTGCCGCGTGGCCGGGCTGGCGGTTATGTGATGCCGCTGCCCCAGGACCGGTTTGTGTTGAGCCGTGAATATTTTGAAGACCAGATTACGATGGCTTTGGGTGGCCGTGCGGCTGAAGAAGTTTTCTTTAACCGGATAACGACTGGCGCTTCGAATGATTTGCAGCAGGCAACGCGCATGGCTCGCTCAATGGTGATGAATTATGGCATGTCTGAAACGTTGGGTTTGCCGACGTATGGTGATAGTCAGGTGAATCCGTTTTTGGGCCGTGATTATGGCATGGTTGGCCGTGATTATAGTGAGGAAGCCGCCCGCAAGATTGATGCAGAGGTGCGGGATATTTTGGACCGTAATTATCAGCGTGCGGTGAATATTGTGCGGGATAATTATGACAAGATGGTGGCGTTGGCAACGAAGTTGATGGAAGTGGAGACGTTGGACAGGGCTGCCTTTGAAGAGTTGATGAATGCGCCTTCTTTGCGGAATAATGGTCATCATGAAGCGGCTGAGGATTCGTTGACTGATTGAGTTGTTGGCTGGTTGATATGATTGTTTTGCCCCCTTGCTGTTTTGCCGGTAAGGGGGTATTTTTTTTGGGAGATTGGGAGATTGGGAGATTGGGAGATTGGGAGATTGGGAGATTGGGAGATTGGAGATTGGGAGATTGGAGATTGGTTATGGGTGGATTTGTTGAATTGAAACAGGTTGGGGCGGTGTTGACTGTGGCTTTGAATCGTCCGGATGTGCATAATGCAATGAATCCGGGGCTGATTGGTGAGTTGACGCGGGTGTTTGGGGAGGAGATTCCTGGGCGTGATGATGTGCGTGTGGTGGTGCTGACGGGTAACGGCCGTTCCTTTTGTGCCGGTGCAGATTTGACGACGATGCGTGCGGCTGCTGACTTTACCTTTGCCGAAAATGTCGCAGACGGGGAAGCGATTTTTGACCTGATGGCGGCGATTGATAACTGTCCAAAACCGGTGATTGCCCGTGTGAACGGGGCGGCCATTGGCGGCGGCGTAGGGCTGGTGGCCTGTGCGGATATTGCCGTGGCGGTGGCGCGGGCTAAATTTGCTTTTAGCGAGGTACGGCTGGGAATTGTTCCGGCTGTGATTAGCCCGTATGTGTTGGCAAAAATTGGTGAGCGTAACGGCCGTGAACTGTTCCTGACCGGTGAACGGTTTGATGCGCACAAAGCACAGGCCATTGGTTTGGTGCATCATGTGGTGGCGGATGAGGCGGCGTTGGACACGGCCGTTACCGAGCGCATACAGGCCTTGCTGCAAGCTGCCCCCGGTGCACAAGCCGCCATCAAACAATTGATAAAAGAAGTCATTCACCAACCCAAAGCCGCCACCAGAGAACAAACAGCCAATCTCATTGCCCAACGGCGTGCCAGCGACGAAGGCAAAGAAGGCATGAGTAGCTTTTTGGAAAAACGCAAACCCTGGTGGCAGGGAGGGGATTGACGATTAAAGATTAAAGGTTAAAGATTGAAGGGTTGGTTTGTTGTGATTTGGCTTTAATTCTCAATCATTGATTCATTAATCATCAAATAGCCAGTTATGTCAGAAAAAGAAAGTATTCAATCTGTAGAATGGCCCAACACCCGTAAATCGATTGCTGAAGATTTGCGGCGGCTTGGCTTGCAGCCCGGCATGACGGTGCTGGTGCATTCCTCGTTGAGCAAAATAGGTTATGTGGTGGCTGGCGCTGTCTCTGTTATTTATGCCTTGCAAGACGTGCTGACACCAGAAGGGACATTGGTGATGCCTGCACACACAGGCGATTATTCTGACCCGGCGGAGTGGCAAAATCCGCCTGTACCCGCCGTTTGGCATGAACACATTCGCCAAAATATGCCCTTGTTTGATCCGGCACGCACGCCGACACGGAATATGGGGGCTATCCCTGAACTGTTTCGGACATGGCCGGATGTAGTGCGCTCTTTTCATCCGTCTGTCTCGTTTGCGGCCTGGGGGCGCTATGCCCACCAAATTACAGACAATCATGCACTGGAGTTTGGTCTGGGGGAAGGGTCGCCGTTAGCCCGGATTTATGAATTGGATGGGTATGTGCTGCTGCTTGGGGTGGGGCATAACCGGAATACGTCGATGCATTTGGGGGAGGTGCGGGCTGGTGTGCGGCGGCAGGTGTTGTGTGGCGCACCGATGTTGGTAAACGGCCGTTCCCGGTGGACAACTTACCGTGAAATCGATTATGATGATGAACCATTTCCCCAAATTGGTATAGAAATGGAAGCGGCAGGCCTGGTTACCATTGGCAATGTTGGCAAGGCAGAATGTCGTTTCTTTTCACAGCGAACTGCCGTTGACTTTACCGAAGCGTGGCTGCAGCGATAAATAAATGCAGCGAGACAGATACAGGTTCACCCATTTTCAATTCTCAATTTCCCATTTTCCATTTTCAACTACCAAGAGGTTCCCATGTTTTCCAAAATTCTCATTGCAAACCGGGGTGAAATTGCCCGCAGAATTATCATTGCATGCCGGGAGCTGGGCATTGCCACGGCTGCCATTTACGCTGACCCGGATGCCAATGCACCGTATGTGGGCATGGCAGACGAGCGCTATCACCTGCCGGGCACGGCCGTTACCGACACCTATCTCAACCGGGCGGCTATCATCGACATAGCCAAAAAAGCAGGCGCACAAGCCATCCATCCCGGCTACGGCTTTTTAAGCGAAAACGCCCAATTTGCCCGCGACTGTGCCGAGGCGGGGCTGGTTTTCATTGGCCCCAGCCCGGATGCCATTGAAAAAATGGGCAGCAAGGCAGAGGCCCGCGAGATTGCCCGGCAGGCAGGTGTGCCGGTGGTGCCGGGTGTGGATGGCGCCGGTATGAGTGTGGATGCGCTGCAAACGGCCGTTGCCGACATGCCCTATCCGCTGCTCATCAAAGCCAGTGCGGGCGGCGGCGGTAAAGGGATGCGTGTGGTTTGGGAGCCTGCCGAATTTGCCGATGCGGTGCGGGCTGCCCGCCGTGAGGCCGGGTCTGCTTTTGGGGATGATCGGGTGCTGGTGGAACGGTTTTTTACAGCCATCCATCATGTGGAAATTCAGGTGTTGGCAGACGAGCATGGACAGGTGCTGCATCTGTTTGAACGGGAATGTTCCGTGCAGCGGCGGCATCAAAAAATTATTGAGGAATCGCCGTCACCGACGATTGGGGGGAATGAGGTGCTGCGGAAGCATATGGCGGATGCGGCCGTTTCGCTGGCGCGTGCTGTGGGCTACACCAATGCCGGGACAGTTGAGTTTATTGTGACCGCAGATGGCGAATTTTACTTTTTGGAGATGAATACCCGGCTGCAAGTGGAGCATCCTGTTACGGAATTGGTGACGGGGGTGGATTTGGCGCAGTGGCAGATTCGCGTTGCTGCGGGTGAAAAGCTGCCGTTTACACAGGCCGATTTGCGCCAGCGTGGACATGCCATTGAGTGCCGGGTGTATGCAGAAGACCCGGCGGCGGGCTTTTTGCCGTCCATTGGGGAGATTGCGCTGTGGCAGTCACCGGCGGGGCCGGGTGTGCGGGTGGACAGTGGCATAGAAACGGGTACGGCCGTTACACCTTACTATGACCCCATGATGGCAAAAATTATCACCTGGGGAGCAAACCGGCAGGAGGCCATTACCAAAATGGAGCGCGCTCTGCGAGATACAGTGGCGCTGGGCGTGACAACCAACATTCCTTATCTGCTGGACATTTTGCAGGAGAGCCACTTCCAGCAAGGGCAAACGCCTACCAACTACCTGGACAAACATTTTGAGGGATGGCAGCCGTCTTATGAGCCGTCAGAAACGGATTGGCTGGCAGCGGCGGCCAACGAGTTGTTGGGGCTTCAGGGAGCGGCCAAGGGTGCGGCGGCTGCGGGTGTGGGAGAAAGTGCCCAGCCTGATCCCTGGCAGATGGGGAACGGCTGGCGCAATTTACGGCCGTGAGCCGTGAGCCGTAACTAACCATTCGTTTTTAACTTGGCAAGATTGGTTCAATCTGCCAGATTGAACCAATCTGAAAACCGCCAACTTATTCTTACTAAGCCGTAATCGGAATACGGAATACGGACAACGGCTTACGGATTGAAAAAATCCGGAGCCAAAACCCCACTGAAGACGGGAAAAACTGTGCCAATCAGCGTAACGTGCTGCGTCTCGTCGATGGTGACTTTGGCGGTTCCGCCTGCCATGTGGACGGTGACGGGAGACAGGCAGTAGCCAAGGGTAACGGCCGTACCGGCTGCCGCACATGCCGACGTACCAGAAGCCATCGTGTAGCCTGCCCCTCTTTCCCAAATTTCAATGCGTATGGCGTGGCGGTTTAGAATTTGAACAAATTGGACGTTTGTGCCTTTGGGGAAAGTGGGGTGGGTGGCAATAGAGTCGCCAAGTTGGTGTAAGGTGTTCAAGTGGTCGGTGAAGTGAATGGCGTGGGGGTTGCCGATGCTGGCTGGCATGAGGGTAAGGGTGTAGGTTTGGGTGGGGTGGTTGATGGTGAGCTGGCGTGGGGGCAGGATGGTGAGTTGTCCCATGTTGAGGGAAATGGTAACGGCCGTGTCGTCCAGAATGTGTGCCGTAATAACATCCCCTGAAATGACCAGCGTGAAAGGGTTGCTCTGCGTGTAGTCGTTGTCCCACAAGTAGCGGGCCATAATGCGCAAGCCGTTTCCGCTTTTTTCTGCTTCGCTGCCATCCGGGTTGAAGAAGCGCATGGCATGGCCGTTGGCGTGGGGCAGTGGGCCATAGCAGATGCCATCTGCCCCAACGCCAAAGTGACGGTCGCATAATTTTTGGGCCATGTCAGGGGTAAACGGCCGTGACCATTTTGCCGGATCAACCACCAGCATGTCGTTTCCCATTGCCGTGTATTTATAGATGGGTAAAGACATAAAAATCAGAGATTGGAGATTGGAGATTGGAGATTGGCGTAGTACTCGTATTCAGTAATCCGTAATCCGTTTTCCGCGTGTGCTGCCTCTGGCAACTTCGTCGGAAAACGGTATACGGATTTCGGGTTACGTGTGGTAGCAGGTTTGCTGTGTGCACGTCATTACCTACTGTTCGGCTGAAATGGAAAGATAGACATTATTAATTGATTCCGGGCTGGCGGTAAACATCCGGCCACCTGTTACACCGGCAATCCGGCTCAACACCCTTTGGTCAGCGTCTTCGCCAAACGCAATAGGGAAAATTTTAATCCCGTCTGCTTCGGCATTATTGGGCAGACAGGTGGTGAACATCTGCGTTTCTGTGGGACGTCCTACCGTATCTTCCCCATCCGACAGCAAGACAATGCCATAAAGCCGGGATTCGCCGTTATTCAGGTCTTCTTTGCGTGCCTCGTCCAACGTTTGCACTGCCTGGCACACTGCATCATAAAGGGCGGTGTTGCCATCGGCCAGCAGAGCATCCACGCGCTGGCTGAGCGGCTCTACCACATCACCCACGCGCGATGGCGGCATCAGGGTGGTTACCAAATCGCTGAAAATCATCACGCCCACCTCGTCGTCCGGGTCAAGCCGCTGCAAAAATCCGACGGTGGCTTCGCGGGCGGTTTTGATTTTGTCTCCCTGCATACTGCCGGAAACGTCCAGCACAACCATGACGGTGGCTTTGCGCTTGGTGATTTGGAACAGGTCAATGACGGCCGCGCTGATGTCGCTGCTGGGACTGGGCAGTGGCGGGACGGCTGCCGGGCTGACGCGAGGGTCTGTGCCGTGTTCCAGGTCGAGCGGGGCATGCAGGGGAATGGATGTGTCTAACGGCCGTAAATAGTTATCAATCGCTTTTTCCTGCTGCTCTGCTGCCAGCAAGTAGCTGCGGAAAATGGCGGCCGCTTCTGCCTGCTCCGGCGTTACCCAGTCGGCGTTATCCAAAATGCAGTAAGGATGGTCTGCCCAAATTGTGCCTTTGGCAGGGAAGATAAAGGCCAGGGGGAACGCCAGTTCATCTCCACGCTCCACATTCATGCGCACTGTATCCGCTTCTGGCACGGCCGCCGCGTGCAGGTAGCCCGGCCCCTGGCTGGCCATTAAATCGAGCAGCGCCGGTGCCTGTCTGCCGTATTTGCTGGTTGTTTGTTCCAGTGCCCGCATTGCCTTTTCTACTTCCGGGGCGTAGATGTCGGCGGCGGTGAGGTCAACGCCTTTGCTGGAGACGCCGTAGACGAAGCTGGTCATGGAGAGCAGGCCGGAGTTGGCGTAGGCGGGGTGGGTGTGTCCAAAGCGGAATTGTCCCCATTCGGGACGGCCGTAACTGCCCCATCCTTCCGGGTCGGCGGCTAACTGGACGATGGTGTCCCAGCCAATGGGTGTGTCCGGCCAACCCAGTGCCTCCGCCATTGGCCGCCACATGGCAAAGCCCAATGGCGCGTAAATGGTGGGCTGGCATTCCTGGCTGGCAATTGGCTTGTTGGTGCGCTGCTGCCAGGCGTCATTTAACTGCGCCACCCAGGATTGGTCGCCGGGACTCCAGGCCGTGGGTTGAATGCTGCCGTCTAAAATGGCGTTCATGGAACCGCCGGAGGTGACGTGGCTGACTTCGGCGATGATGAGGCTGCCGCTGCTGGTTTTCTGGCCGGATGCGTTGAAGTCGGCGACGACTTGATCCATCCAGTTTTGTTTGGTGTTGGAGGATGCGATTTGGATGAGGATGGAGCCTTCGGGTACGGCCGTTGCCACCGCGACGCCCTCACTGTCATCTACCAGTTTGTCGGTTATCGTTTGGTAAAGAACGGCCGTGCCGATAATGCACAACGTCACAGCAATAATAACGATGAATACAAGACGGGATCTGGTCATGGGTTGCCTCCTTGTTTGTATTGTAGGCTGCAATTGGCGAGCTGCCGGTGGCAGGTTGAATGTTCCCTTTTCTCCTCCGCCCCTTTCAAAAATTACGAATGACGAAACAGCACAGCACCCCCGCTGCGTTTACCACTTAGGATTCCAGCCCAATGGAAAACATTTGCTCCAGGTCATGGCGCGAAAAAACACGAAAGGCAATCAACGTTTCAGAGTCGAGAATGCCATCCACGGTTAACATTTTTTCTGTCACCAAAGAAGCCATTGTTTCATTGTCTGGCACACGAATAATGGCTACCAAATCGTAACGGCCGCCTACCGAAAAAACTTCACTAACTCCAGAAAATTCAGCGATTTGCTCGCCAATTTCATTAATTTTGCCGCGTGCCACTTTGAGTAAAACCAGTGCGCTAACCATTGTCTCCTCACTTTGTCTGGTTGAGCAGGTGGCAGAGATGC
>CAZRIB010000103.1:0-10767 GCA_964600035.1 uncultured Ardenticatenaceae bacterium
AGGTGACAATCAACCACAGCCCCCGCTGCTTGGTGCCCGTTTCAGTTCCATCTGTACTTTTGGTTCATATTCCAATTCATACAGATGGGGGTCTGGTTCGGCCACCGCGTAGCGAGAACCCAAGGCAGCATTAAAGGTATATTTCAGTTGATCGTCACCGGCTGGTCTTGGCGGATGTTCGGCCAAGAATGACTCCGTCCCAAAGGTGGCTAACCAGTTATTGATGCCGCCTTCTAATATGTAAACGTTTGGTACGGCCTCTGCTTGCAGCACTTTCCAGGCTTCGGTTGCGGCCGTTTCGTCATTACTCATCACTACAAACAACGTGTTGGCTGGCTGTAAATGCAGCTCCGGAACCAGCGCCAACAGTTCATCCGGGTTCACTTGTTGGGCATCCTGAATGTGGAACAGGTTGTAGTCGGCTTCTGAACGGACATCCAGCATCATGACGCGCAAGGTGCGGTCGTGCAGTTTTTCCAACAGTTCGCCGGGGTGAATTTGTACGTCTCGGTTTGCCAGTGCGGCTTCTTTTTCCTGGGCAACGGCCGTCCACCGGTCTTCTACCGTCGGTTGACCAATGAACAGCACCACAACAGCCAGCACCACCAACCCCACAGCGGCCGGGACACGCCACTTGGGGGCATCTGCCGGATTCATGCCGCCAAATTTTTGTTCCAGTTTTTCTCCACCCCAGAACATAAACAAGGCCATCAGCACAACACCCAGCACCACCCAGCCAGTGGGCACTCCCAGCCAATCTTGCAAGGTAAAACGCCCCATGTAGGATGAATTCCAAAATTCGGCGTAATTGTCTACTGTTTCACCAAAGAGGAAGATGCCAAAGAAAACGCCGAGGACAAAAAAGACACCGTCCAGCTTGGCCGTGGCGGCGGCCACCAGTGACGTGCCGGGGCAAAAGCCGCCAATGATAAAGCCGAAGCCCATGATGACGCCGCCCAAAATACCCGGCCACAAATAAGTCGGATTCACCCATATCAAGTTATAGTCCAGCAGGCCGACGGCGGACGCGCCAAAAATAAGCACCATTGCCACGATGATGGCCGTAAACATCACTTTCAAGACCGTCATGTCCTGAAAGTAGAATTGGGCAGCCAGTTTAGGCGAATAGCCAAAGCCGGAAATTTCCAGCACGTAGCCAAATGCAAAGCCAATGATCAAAAAGATGATGTATTGTCCCCAGTGACCGAGGATTTCACTCCATACTAAAGGAAAAGGGGCCATGATTTTCTCCTGAAAAGAATGATTAGTGAATTAGCGTACACGTAATCCGAAGTCCGTATGCCGTTTTTCAAGAAATTACCAGAGGTGACGCATACGGATTACTGATTACTGATTACGGGTGCTAGTTCCACATTTTGCGAACGAAGTAGGCCAGGGCGTATGCGCCGCCAAAGACGGCAAACATGAATGCCCAACTGCCAACAGAAAGGACTGCACCGCCGGAAAGGGCTTGCCCGGAGGTACAACCGCGTGCCATGCGTGCGCCGTAACCCATCAGGCCGCCGCCAATAAAGGCGAACATCCAACGCATACGTGGGGTGATTTTGGGGCCGCGATTGGTCTCTACTTTGAAACGGCCGTTTACCACACCCGACACAAAGCCACCAACCACCACACCAATGCTCACAAACACCACCCAACTATCCAACGGGTTGCGCTCGCCGCCAGCCATATTAATCAGGTAAGGCGTGCGATCGATATGCTCCGGGTAAATCAAATCTTCCACAAAAACCAGAATACGGTTCAAGCCACCGGAGGCCCCTAACCCGCTTCCGGTCAAAAAGAATGCACCAAACAAAACCAACCCCAGCAAAATGCCACCCAGATACGGGTTGACATACGCTTTGGCCTCGCGACGGGTCAGGGCCGCCAGCCAGGAACGCTTTTGGGAGCGGGTTTCTGTTTCAGATGTTGTTATTGTTGTCATGCGTTTTTCCTCTACTGTTTTCAGATTGATTCAATCTGGTAGATTGAACCAATCTCTCCTTGATTTAATCCGCTGCAGAAACAGCCCCTTCACCATGTACTTCCACTTCATCCCACCCCATAATCATGGCGCGGATGTTGGCCAAAGGCGTGTGGCCTGTGGTTGTCAGGTAGACGTGCATGACGATGAAGGAAGCAAATAACCACGCAATGAGGGTATGGAATGGAGCCAGCCCAGAGAGGCCGCCAAAGTATGCGGCCGTTTGCGGCCAGCGCTGCACACCCCACATCAAAATGCCGGTAATCACTTGCAGCGGCAGCAAGATATTCAAAAGACCGAAGTACGTCACCTGCTGCAGCGGGTTCAACTTGCGGTCTGGTCGCTTTTCAAAGGGATGTTCTTCCCCATTAAAGATGCCGCGCACATAGTAGGTTGCCTGCTCAATCATCTGGTTAAAGAAGCCGCGCGGCTGGGGCAAGAACTGTTTAATCTCGCCGCTGGCCAGGTGATAAAAGGCAGCCAGTGCCGCATTGATGAGCAGAATCGCCGCCAGCACGTTATGCACCTGCACGACATAGTTGAATGTGAAGATGCCAAACTGGTCTGGCTTGTGGATGATGAGGCCGGTAAAGAGCAGGCCAAAGATGACGACTGTTTGCAGCCAGTGCCACAGCCGTTCATAAACGGTGTACATATAGACTTCTTTGATTTGGGGCTGGTGGGCACGCCCTGCCAGACGGCGAGCGGCCAGGTAACGCAACCCGCCGTGCCCAATGACCCCGGCAAATACACCAAGGAAGATGATGATGCCGGCCCAATCAATCCAACCCACGCTGTCGTGGCCGAGAACATACAGCCCGGAGCTGCTGGTTTGGGGCTGGTAAAGCAGTGTGCCATCTTCCTGGGCAACAATTTGGCCGCCGTAGGTCACTTCGTCTTCGGGATTGAAGGCAGGCATGACACCGCCGGGTGTGTATGCCGACAGGGTCAGGCCAGCCGTAACGCGGGATTGCTCGCCGTGACAGACGGTGCAGTCGCGGGTGGCATATTTTCCGGCGGTGACGTTGTGGTTGATGGCATACGGCCGTATCTCACCAACAATATGCGCATTTTCCAACCCCAGCGCGGCCAACCGGCCAGCGATGAGTGCTTCCTTTTCATCCGTGTCGATGCGCAGTTCAGATTCATCTAAACGGCCGTTTCCATCCGCATCAAACGCCGCCAGCACCTCCGGCGCATATGTAACACCATCAAAATAAACCGCCTGCAAATCACGCAGTGCCACCGGCTGTTCCGGTGTACCGGCCACCCAATACCACGCCGAAATCAGGTTAAACGGTGCAAGCTGGTAAGAGCCGTCCCGATTCTCTTTGGTCATCAGCACTGGTTCATAGCCACTCACCAACACATCCGGGGTCATCTCCCCCTCGATGCCGCGATAATCCAGCCGGGCACTCCCTTCGGCAGTGAGCACAGTCCAGTCCACACTTTCCAGTGCTGGCGCGTACAGTTCTGGAATATGGCAGCTTTCACAAGAAACGGCCGTTGTGTGGCGATCTTTATACGGCAGCCAGTTATGCGTCGTTTCCACATTGTGGCAGCTTTCACAGCGCCGCAGCGTATCATCCAGTTCCGGCGCAACATCGCTCTGCGTGCTGGACCCCTTGGCAAACTGGTGCAGAGGCCGGTACAGATATTCGCCCAGGTCAATCCGGCGCGGGTCAAAATTCAAATGATCCGGCCGTGTCTCTTCCCCTTCCTGGTAATAGATAGGGTTATTCAGCGCATAATGGCAGTCGGTGCAGGCCAGCACCCGCTCCACATGAATATCCCAGGAGCGCGCCAACTCCTCTTTATCTTCCAAATTCAGCCCGGTTTGAGACAGCTTTTGCGGCGACATCACCTGACCCGTTGTCATAGATGACCAGTCACTGATGCCATACGTGCCCAGCGTAAACGGCTCCGCCAAATCCATGTGTACCGTGCCATGGCAGCTGCCGCAGTTCTCATTGGTTGGGTCTTGCACCATCACAAAGTCGCGGGCTAATGTGCCGTCTTCATTAAAGGCAGCCTCGTTCCAAACCAATTCCCCGTCTACTTCGTCCAGCAGCCCAGTACCAACCAGTGTCAAGGTGTTAGCCCAGGCAAAGTTTCCGGCTTGCAAGGCTTCCATGCGGGCTTCGTTGTTGGGTTTTTCCAAATGGCACAGGAAACAGTTCATCTCGACTGTGCCTGATTCGTTCCAGTCCCAGGCTGCCAATTCGCCGCTTTCCGGGTCTACAATGCTGGTTTGTGGGTTGTCTGCCGACGGGGTGAGTGAGGTTAACGGCCGTCCCTCCCGGCTCGTCACAGCAGGCCCACCACCCACATGGCGCAAACCCAACGTCATCAACCACTCCGGCGTTGTCAAATCCACCCGTTCACTCCCCACCGGCGAAAGATAACGGTATGTGATGGGATCCCAGTTACCAAACAAACCGGGACTGCTGTCCCAAGGCTGGTCGCCACCGCCGCCAAACTGACTAAGCCCCACATCCGCATGAAAACTGTGGCTGGCAATAAAGTCAGCATCATGGCACGTGCCACACGTCTGCATAGTGGAAACGGGATTGCCACTTTCCAGCACGTTGTCGCCGTTGGCATCCAGCAGCAAAAATGTGGGATGGAACGCGGAAGGCTGCGCTGCCGGTGCTTCTGCCGGGGTAGCGCTTACCACCTGGTATGCGCCCAGCAGCAAGGCAAACACCAATGCCAGCGTCAGCATCACTGCATTTTTCCAACGTGTTTGAGAGTTTAGTAATCGCATTATTTTCATGTCGCCAACTCGCTATTTGTTTTCACTGACAATTGTCTGGTCGCGGCCGCCCCAACGCATGGGATCGCCGTAATAACCCAGAGCTTCCCAATCCATACGGCCGTTTTCCCCATGACAGTCGTTACATTGCAGCGCATCCTCCTTCGGCTGCACCATGTGGGTCAACGTCCAATACATCGCCGTCGGCGCAAAGCCATACTCGCCGCTGTAAGCCAGCCCGGAATTCGGCTCATTCAAACGGAAAGCCTGATCCCAATCAAAGTCCGTCCAGAAACCGCCTTCACCCACCGTTTTGGGAATCAACAGATATTCATTGACAACATCGTACGGCTGGCGGCCTGTATGCACCTTAAACGGCCAAATCTTGGCATCCGGGTCATCAATGCTGCCCACAGGCGCACTAATCAGCGTCGTCTGGGTGGGATCAATCTTGTCGCCTACGATATAGCGCGTTGAGTTGCCATTGAACCAGGTATACGTGGGCATAAACTCACGTTCATACACAAAACTGCCTTTAATCTTCAAATAAACATGGGGGTCTTCCGGCAAATCCTGTCCGGCCGTAGACCAGTCCCAATCCATCTTGGTGGCATCCCGTACAGCCCCTTCCGGAATATGGCACGTCTGGCAGGCAACTGTCTCCAGATGGGCATTAATGCGGTCATCCTCATGCAAATTTTCGGCATGGCAATCTGTACATTCCACCGCATCATGCGCTTGCGGACTGTTCGACATCACAAACCCCTGAATTTCATGGTTTTCAGCCTGATGGCAGTCCACACAGGCAAGATCGTACCGCCCCATGTGGACATCAATTTCCTCTGTGGGGAAGTACAGCGTTTCATCCAGGTCGCCGTGCTTGACAGCGTTGCCGCCGCCGCCATTAAAGTGACAAGAGCCGCAATTTTGCCGGGTAGGGGTGCCCACACTTTGGGCAGCCGCCACCAGGTCTACGCCATCGGCAGGCAGCCCCGCTTTTGACTTGGTATAAATATTCATATCGGCATGACACACCAGACAGTCCACATTTTCTTCGGCAAAGTCATAACTGCTGTCTTCCCAGCCATAACCGGCATGGCAGCGTGTACATCCCGGCCAGTTACCATCAATACCAATGCAGAAGTTATTAATCTGGTTCTTCTTGCCAATGGTGACGGGTTCATCTCGGCCGGGCAGCAGCACCGGATCACTTTCCCAGGTAAAGTGAACGGTCTGCGCTACCTCATGGGCCGCATCTTCATGACATTCCAGACAGGCCTGGGTTACTTCCTGGCCTGTCTCATAGGGGCCTTCCATCAAAGGGGTGTGATCGGTGTGCACGCGCACAGGGATGCTTGCCCAGGGATCATCATTGGCCTGTACATCATCTGTTACCACCAGGGTGATGGGCACAGCCACCAGCAGGAAGGTCACGACTAATCCAAAAACCCAAATGTATTTGAAATTTTTCATACCTTCTCCCAGAAGAAAATTAAAAAATTAAAGATTGAAGATTGAAGCTGTCTAATCAGATATGCTCTCATCTTCAATCATGCCTCTTTACGACATCAATCATTGCGAAAGGTATTCACTCTTGCCGTCAAAATGGTTTTCACCAAACCGCGCATCGTATCAATTACGTCAATCAAGCGGTCATCGGCCAGCCGGTACACCACAGACCGCCCTTCCCTGCTGGAAACCAGCAAGCCGCGCTGGTGTAAAAAGCGCAGGTGGCGGGCAACAGTTGGCTGGGGCATCTCAAGTTGTGCGGCCAAATCGGAACCGTTTTGGGGATTTTCATGGAGGGCGTAGAGAATTAACATGCGGCGAGGATCGCTAAATGCCTGGCATACGTGCGCATGAAGTAAATCCAGTTCCTCAATCGAAGGACAGCTCATGAACCCCACCCAATGGCTTAAACCCTAAAAAGATGCATTCACATATTCATGTATTCGGTTATCCGAATACATTAGAAGTATATGAAAACGCGGCTGACAGCTACATGGATAGAGTTCACGGGTTTTATATGACGATTGTCACCTGTGATTTTATTCACAAAGAGGGTTTAAGGGGTGGTGATGCACAGCTCACCAATCTGGTAGAGATCGTTGGACTGGCGCTGGCCGGCGACAGTAAGCGGACGTCGCTGTAAAGTTGCGGGGTCGTACATACCTAACCACAGAGGGTAACAACCGGGTTGGCTGTTTGGAGGAACGATCAGGGCATACTCGTCCTGGATGACTTCGCCGTTTTCCCACAGGTGGGTGGGATAGCTCCCGGCACGGGGCTGGTTGTCGCCCTGGGCAATGGGAGGCTGGTTGGGTAAGGCTAAATGAATCAGGGTGGCAAGGTCGGTGGTGATGTTTTGCTTTACCTGCCACGTGGGGGTAATGGTGATGGTTTGGCCGGGCTGCGCGGAGGCTGCGGAGATGGAAACGGCCGTTAACGCCACTTCCTCCCCTATCAAAGCCAACGGTTCACCTGCTTTGGGCCACTGCTGCGGGATAACCTTCACCCCCCCAACAAATACCCCTTCCCCAAAGGTTTCATCCTCATCAACCGCAACCAAACGCACAAACCCACGTGCCAGCACAGGCGCATCCACGTCGGACAACAAACGAACAGGAACACGATCTGCAATGATGGCGTCGGCAGGCCAAAGTGTGGGCGGGTATAGACCACGGCCATGAAATGTATGAACTGCGCCAATGGGGGTGTCTGTGTCACGGCCGTACAACTCAAATTTCATCGCCACCAAATCGTTGACCGGCTTTTCCAACTGCCAGTAGAGCGTGTACCAAACAACGTCACCGGGTACGGCCGTTTCGGTATCGACAGACGCCCCAACCAAAACCAGGCCATCTCCCATTGGCTGATTGAGCACCAGCGCCTCATCCGGCAAAGCAGAAACCACATCCGGCAGCGCATAAACCGGTTTAATCACCCCAAACAAAGCCGCCGCCGTTGTCATCAGTGCCGCCCCACAAACAAGCCAATACAGCCAGGAACGTTTGAACCGGCTTAATCCATACGTCACCCCCAGCATAATCGGCACAATGGCGGGGAAAAGAAGCCGACCCTGGGCAGCCTCCGTTTTGAGCATAAATGTGACCAATCCGGCATAAACAGCCAACAGCCAGCCAGCCAGAAGCACCCCCACAAACCAGGGACGCGACAGAAAATCGCGAAAGTGGTCAAGCCGCAAGCCGTCTATGCGAAGGCGGGGTAACTGCTTAATAAATGAACCAATCTGCCAAAACGCACCCAGAGCCGCCAACAAAAATATGGTATTCCAAATGGCATAAATCCAGGAAAAAGCCCGTACATTAAACCAGCCAAAGATGGCAATGAAAGAGAGCCACAAGCCGCTGCTTTCGGCCAATACCTGCCAGAGCGTGTATTGGCGATCGCCCCCGGCGATTGCTATAAATTGGTTTGTGGCGGTAAAGTCGCCATACAGTGATTGGTTACGCAGCCATAACCACCCGGCCAGCAGAATGACAGGAAGGATGACAAGAACGGCCGTTTCTACCCACTGTCTGAAAATACGGACAGGTCTGCTTTCCTCTCGCAAAATCCTCAAAAAGAGCACACCCAGGGCATATACCAACAACAAGATGCCCGCATTTTTGGACAAGGCGGCCAGGCCGATGGTAATGCCCAAAAGCAGCATCTGCCTCCGGGAAACAGGGCCAAACCACAACCGTAAAAGCTGCCAGATGGCGGCTGAAGCTAAAAATGTAATGAGGGGATCGTTGCTAACGGCCGCATTGATAAAGTTGAATTGGGGCAAAAAAGCAGTTAATGCAGCGGCAAGCAAAGCGAAACGGCCGTCTTGGGGCCACACCAGGCGCGCACTGCCATAAACAGCCACTACCGTTCCCAGCCCAAACAATACAGAAAGCACCCGTACCAAATGCGCCGCCAGCGCATAACCTTGCCAGGGCCACTGTTCTTGCGTGGTGGTGATGGTACGATTGACGTTCACCACCGCTTCGGCAGAGCCAATCCAGGCATAAGGATTTAACTGCACCTGCTCACGGGCTGCGGCCGTGTCAAATGGTGCAGCAAGCAGAGCCGCAATCATGTAAAAAAGTGGGGGCTGAGCCGGTTCTGGCCCTAAATAAGGGTCATAGGTTTCAGGAACAACGGGCAGACGGCCTGTATTTGCCAATTCATTTAATGTAAAGAAGTGAAAGTGTTCGTCTGGTGTTTCAAACAGGGGCACAATGACGCTGTAGCCAAGGGTAATGAGCAGGTACAGCAGCAGAATAGATGCTAAAAGCACACGGTGAACCGGGGAACGGCCGTTGCCAGCCTCATTGCCATCTAAATTCTTCCAAGCCATCAAGCCGCAAGTTTACCCAAACCATCCCCAAGACGCACCCCGTGCCAACCATCAATCCCCCGTCATGGGCACAATCACCGGAATCTCCCGATTACGCCCACCAAACAGCCGCCATTCCAGCCCGGTAGCCACCACATAAAAGACCGCCACCATGCCAAACACCGGCACAAACCCAAACTCACCAAACCGCACCTGAAGCCACCCACTCACCTGTGGCATAACAAACCAGCCAAATTGAAACGAAATCGAATTCAAACTCATCGCCAGTGCCTGCACATCATCCGGCACATGCTCCAACACAAACGTTTGGTAAACAGGATTGCTTAAATTCATCAGCGCCAGCCGGAAAATATACGCAATCCCCGCCAGTACAAACCACACTTCAACACCCCCAAGCCCACTGGGAACCAGCCACGCCCCCACCCCAAGCACAAGCAAAAACGGCACAGACAGCAGCTGTGTTTGAATAACCGTGTTTATCTTGCCAAATTTATCCGCTAACGGCGGCCCCAAAAATTGGGCAACCGCCATTGCCAACCCACCAATCGCAAACACAGTCGCAATCGGCGGGTCTGGCTTTTGGTAGACATTACGAAAATAGATATTCATAAACGGCTGCATCAACCCCGCACCCAGTCCAATGATTAACTGCGGCAGCAAAAACTGCCCTAATTTCCAGCCATAGTGACGAATTTGCACCCAGGGCAGCTCAATTTTGCGCGTTGTGTCTCTCGGCGGCATCAAAATAAAGGCCAATGGCCCCACAGATAAAATAGTCACCAGCATCATGCTGCCCAATGCCCACTGGTACGAAACGGTATCCGTAGGCAATGCGCCCAGCCAATTACCAAACCATGTAGGCAGCCAGCCGCCCAGCAAATTGCCAAAGAAACCGGAAACCGTCATCAACCCAAAATTAAAGCTAAAGACCCACTGCCGGTCGTCCTCTGTTGTGTTGGCCATCAAAAACGGAGCCATTGCCACCTGGCGCATACTCATGCTAACCCCGGCAACCATACGGAAGAGAATGAGCGGAATTTTTGCCGGAAACAGTACCAGCCCCAATATGGCAACACCACTTGCCAATCCGGTTGCGGCCATCAGCCTTTTTTGTGAAAAACGCTCGGCGAAGTATGCGGCAGGTAAGGCCATCACAATGGAGGCCAGTGAAGTAGCAGTTTGCAGGGTTCCAATAAATGATTCGTTATAAGCGTCTCCGAGGCTGAGCACGTAAAAGTTGAACAAAAAGCGGAAAACGCCAAAAGCCAGTCCTGTAAATGCGCTGTAGATGAGTACCAGTTTTGCGTTGCGAGAGAATTTTTTCGTTTTTTCAATATATGTGGCAATGCTGTTATTTATGTTCATCGGGATAGAACCTTGATTTAGTTGCAGCGGATTGAAATCCGAAATTACGCTTAAATAAAGACAGTTAGATGTTTATCTAATTATTTGTAGTTTAGCACATCACCTTGTTTTGCCCATCTGACTTTTGTAATTATTCGTGTGTTTATTTAGGCAGATTTCATTTCATATAGTGATTAACAAAAACAAAAAACAAACCAAAATAACTTAACTTAGGCTGATTGCTTCATTTTGGTACGCAATACCTTATACTAAATAAACGTGAATGGTTGCCGTGGCCCCAAAACGCCGCGCCGCCGCGCGACACCATCAAAT
>CAZRIB010000104.1:0-10706 GCA_964600035.1 uncultured Ardenticatenaceae bacterium
GTCTGGTAAACGCCTGGTCATGCTAAAAAATTTGACAAATCTTCTCGGCTTTTCTATTCAGGTGTACCCTTAGATTTGTCAAATTTAGTCTGGTAAACGCCTGGTCATGCTAAAAAATTTGACAAATCTTCTCGGCTTTTCTCTGGTGTTTCTTTGCGCTCTTTGCGTGTTTTGCGGTTTTTTCGGTGGACTCAAACTTTATCTCTAAAAAAGGCCACCGTCTTGGCCAGCCCTTCCGCCAAATCCACCTTTGGCTCCCAGCCCAAAACAGACCGCGCCTTGGTAATATCTGGCCGCCGCACCTTCGGGTCATCTGTAAACCGCCCCTCAGTGGGGTTCACAAAGATAATTTCAGAGCTGCTGCCTGCAATTTCCACCACCGCGTGGGCAAATTCCAAAATCGACATCTCCGTTGGATTGCCAATATTCACCGGCAGCACTTCATCCGACATCAACAGCCGGTAAATACCTTCTATCAAATCGGTGTAATACTGGAAAGAACGAGTCTGGCTGCCATCTCCATACACGGTCAACGGCTCGTTGGTCAATGCCTGTTTAATAAAATTGGGCACTACGCGGCCATCATTTAGCCGCATCCGGGGGCCGTAGGTATTAAAAATGCGGACAATCCGTGTCTCCAGGCCATGATAACGGTGATAGGCCAATGTCATTGCTTCGGCAAAGCGTTTTGCCTCATCGTATACGCCGCGCGGGCCAATGGGGTTTACATGTCCCCAATAGCTTTCCGGCTGTGGGTTTACCTGGGGATCACCATATACTTCGGATGTGGAAGCCAGTAAGTAGCGTGCTCCTTTGGCCTTTGCCAGCCCCAATGTGTTGTGGGTTCCCAATGAGCCAACTTTTAGGGTGGGAATGGGGTGTGCCAGATAGTCATTTGGGCTGGCGGGGGAAGCAAAATGAAGCACAGCATCCAATTCGCCGGGAATGTAGATGTAGGTGCTGACATCTTGCTTGATGAAATGGAATCGGTCGTGCCCCATGAGATGGGCAATGTTGTCCATGTTACCTGTAATCAGGTTGTCCATGCCGATGACATCGTGGCCTTCTGCAATGAACCGGTCGCAAAGGTGCGAGCCGAGGAATCCGGCAGCGCCGGTAATTAAAACGCGCATTGTACCTCCAGGTTTGATGTTGATGATGAGTTGGGAGCCGTTCAGGGGTGTTTGGTTTGTTAAGGATGTTGCTTGCCAAAAAACGGCCGTTTCTGTAACGGCCGTAAATTACCACAAAACTCTGTCAAATCACCTTGCTGTTCAAGACAGCGGGCACTATTTTAACCCAGCCCTCCTCCCCATGCGAACCACCATACCAACACCGTCAGGCAATCATCTAACAGCAGTAGGACGGCCGTTTACAGTAGCCATTCACCTGCCCCCGTTGTATACTCCAGCCAACACCACAAGCTGGAGAAACAGATGACCCAACCACCTCCCAACCACGAAAGCCGCAAAGCCGACCACATACGCATCAATCTGGAAGAAAACGTCTCATTCGACAAAACCACCACCGGCTTTGAAAAATATTTCTTTATGCACCAGGCCTTGCCAGAGCTAAACCTGGCCGAAATCGACACCACCACCACCCTCTTTGGCAAAAAATTAGCCACCCCACTGCTTATTTCCTCCATGACTGGCGGCACAGCCGAAGCAGAAATAATCAACCGCACATTGGCCGAAGGGGCGCAGGCAGCCGGCATTGCAATGGGACTTGGTTCCATGCGGGCAGCCATTGAAGACCCCAGCCTGGAACCGACCTACAATGTCCGCGACCTGGCTCCAGATATTCTGCTGTTTGCCAACCTGGGTGCAGTGCAGTTGAACTACGGCTACGGATTGGCAGAATGCCAAAAAGCGGTGGACATGGTAGAGGCCGATGCTCTGATTTTGCATTTCAATGCCTTGCAGGAAGCCGTCCAGCCAGAAGGCGATGGCGATTTTTCCAACTTGTACACCAAAGTGGAGGAAATTTGCCGCAAGCTGCCCGTGCCCGTTATTGCCAAAGAAGTGGGCTGGGGCTTTGACCGGGAGACGGCCAGACGTCTGCGCGATGCGGGTGTGGCCGCCATTGATGTGGCAGGGGCAGGTGGCACATCGTGGAGCCAGGTGGAAATGTACCGTGCGCCAACAGCCCGCCATGCACGGGTAGCAGGGGCATTTATCGACTGGGGTATTCCAACGGCCGTTTCCGTGCAATACTGCCACCAAGCCGCCCCGGATATTCCCATTTTCGCCAGCGGCGGCATCAAAAACGGCATAGACGCAGCCAAAGCCATCGCCTTAGGCGCGTCACTGGTCGGTTTTGCCGGACTGTTCCTCAAGGCCGCCGACAAAAACGGTGTCGCTGGCGTCATTGACATGGCCGAAACAGTCACCGAAGAACTGCGCGTGGCTATGTTCTGCGCCGGAGCCAAAAATTTAGCCGCCCTGGCACAAACACCGCTGCATACCAGTTACTAACTCATTCACAATTCACCATTTACCATTCACAATTCACAATTCATCAGGATGTCACAATGGAAAAAGCACTTACCACCCTTTCCCACGAGATGCTGCCCGCCCTTAATGCAGAAATGCGGGCGGTGCTGCAAGCCAACGACCATCAACCCGATTCCTTCTACGGCATGATCCATTACCACATGGGCTGGGTCGATGAAAATATGCAGCCAGTCCAGGTCAATGCAGGCAAACAGATACGGCCGCTTCTTTTGCTGCTGGCGGCTTCTGCTGCTGGCGGCAATTGGCAAGATGCCCTGCCAGCCGCCGCCGCTATTGAAATTTTGCACAACTTTTCGTTGGTACACGACGACATCGAGGATGCCAGCCCTACCCGCCGGGGACGTACCACCATGTGGAAAATCTGGGGCATTGAGCAGGCCATTAACACAGGTGATGCCATGTTTGCCCTGGCGCATCTGGCAATGGTGCGGCTGGCAGAACGGGGTGTGCCGCCGGAAACGGTGATTTATGCCCTGCGGCGGTTTGATGAAACGGCCGTTCGCCTGACACAAGGCCAGCACGCAGATATGGCTTTTGAAACACAGGAACAGGTAACACCCGAAGCTTATGTGGAGATGATTACCGGGAAAACGGCCGTATTAGTCGCCCTCAGCGCGGAACTGGGCGCAAAAATCGCCGGTGCAGATAACAAAACAGTCGCCCACTACCATCAATTTGGTCTGGACTTGGGACTGGCCTTTCAGGTAAAAGATGACATTCTCGGCATTTGGGGGGATGAAGCCCTTACAGGCAAGTCGGCGGCCACCGATATTGTAACCAAAAAGAAAACGCTGCCTGTTTTATATGGGCTGGCCCACTCCCCGGAACTGGCCCAACTTTACGCCACCGCCAAACCGGATGCGTATTTTGTGGAAACGGCCGTTACCCTGTTAAACCAATGCGGCGCCAAAGAATACGCAGACCAAACAGCCGCCGCCTACTCAAACAGCGCCCTCACCCAGTTACAAGCCGCCCAAACCAAAGGAGAAGCCGGGCAAGCACTCTACCAATTGGCTTCCATGTTATTAAACAGAAATTTCTAGAAATACAAGCGTTCAGCTATCAGGTATCACTAGATTTAATCGTGGTGGTGTGCAAATTAGAAACCCGTTGAAACGGGTTGATAATGGCTTTTTGTGGCCGTTTTAGTGCGTTTTAACGCACTTTTGGTTATAGCCAATGATTTCAATCGTTGGCAATAGGCAAACCGCGATTTAATGCGGTCGTACCCATGAAGTTGAACGGCTGACCGGCTGAACGCCTACCTAAAAATTACCGGCACGACAAACAAAAAAGAGGCTGCCTCGTTAAAGGCAAGCCTCTTTTCTTCTATTAAACATCATTTAAACAAGCAACTTATTCGCCGTCTTCCTCAGATGGTGCCGGTTCTGACTCTTCACTCGCTGAATCACCCTTACCAAGCACTTTTTGAGCAGCTATCGCCTCCAGAATTTCCAAATCTGTATTGTCGTCAATCAACGTGCCGCTCAAATCCATCGGTTCGGGCAGTTCTTCTGCTTTAGCAGCTTCAGATGAAACCTCAGCCTTCTTGCGCCGATGGAATCCCGTACCCGCAGGAATCAGCTTACCAATGATCACATTTTCCTTCAGGCCAAACAACTCATCTTCACGTCCGGCAATTGCTGCCCCGGCAAGCACCTTAATGGTGTGCTGGAAGGAACTGGCTGACAGAAAACTCTCTGTGTTCAAAGCCGCTTTTGAAACACCCAGCAAGACCGGTTTGGCCTGGGCTGGTTCACCACCCTCTTCCATAATTTCCTCATTTTTAGCCTGGAAGACGGGGGCTTCTACCAATTCACCCGGAAGCATATCGGTATCACCAGAGGCAGTCACCTGCACCTTGCTCAACATCTTGCGAATGATAACCTCAAAGTGCTTGTCGTGAATGTTTTGCCCTTGAGGACGATACACTTTTTGCACTTCTTGAAGCAGGTACTGAGTGACAGCATCTTTACCCAGAATTTCCAAAATGCGGTGGGGGTTCTTCGACCCTTCCGTTAATTGGTCACCTGGATTGATGCGCTGACCATCTTCAATAAGCAAACGCATACCGGCTGGAATCTCGTAGTCGGCTTCATCAGTGGCTTCCCAGACAACTTTCAACACGCCGCCATCCATAACTACCCGGCCAGCGCGAGTGGCAGTTAAAACTTCGCTGTCCTTTTCTGCCAGAATGCCGCCTGCTTCAATTTGTTCGTTGTGCTCAACTTTGATTTCAAAGCCTTCCGGCACTTCGTACACGTCCTCTACCAGATGTGTGTCGGTAACAAAGACGTGACGCACGCCGTCTACAACGCGAATTTCGGCAATGCCGCCGATTTCGGTGATAACAGCTTCACCTTTTGGCCGCTGCCGGGCTTCGAACAGCTCTTCGACACGGGGCAAACCCTGGGTGATGTCACCACCAGCAGAAGCTGTACCACCGGTGTGGAATGTCCGCAGTGTCAACTGTGTACCTGGCTCACCAATGGATTGGGCGGCGACGATGCCAACGGCCGTTCCCTGTTCCACCATCTTGCCACGTGCCAGGTCAATACCATAACATTTGGCGCAAATACCCCGTGACATTTCACACGTCATCGGCGAGAACACATACACCTGTTCGACGCCCAAAGCATCCACACGCTCAGCTTTGGACTCAGTAAACATCTCACCAACGGAGATGATAATTTCACCAGTTTCCTGGTCAGTAATCGTTTCCGCAGAAACACGGCCGTAAATCCGTTCCGCCAGCGTCTGCTTACCAAAATTATCCTTGCGGCGCACCCAAATACCCTTGTTCGTGCCGCAATCATCATCCATTACCAAAATATCCTGCGCAATATCCACCAAACGGCGCGTCAAATAACCAGCATCGGCCGTACGCAAAGCCGTATCAGCCAAACCCTTACGCGCACCATGCGTCGAAATAAAGTACTCCAACGCATTCAGCCCCTGCCGGAAATTCGACTGAATCGGCACAGGAATAATCCGACCCTGTGGATCAGCCATCAAACCACGCATACCTGCAAGCTGTGTAATGGGACCAAAGCCACCCTTACCAGCACCAGAAAGTGCCATAATCGCAATTGGGCTGCCAGGATCCATGGCATTACGCACAGCCTTTTCAACCTGATCCTTGGCCTCATTCCACTGCTCAATCGTCCGTTGATACTGCTCTTCCTCAGTCAACAAACCGCGACGGAACTGACGATCAATCTCATTCACCCGCTTCAGTGAATTTTCCAAAATCTCTTCACGCTCTTCCGGCACAGTCAAATCTGCAATAGCTATCGTCGTCCCAGAGACAGTGGCATACTTGAAGCCAATATCCTTAATCTGGTCAACCAATTCAATCGTCACTTCATCGCCCAAAAGCCGGTAAACGCGATTGATCAATGAGTTAATACCACCCTTATCCAAAACACGGTTCACAAACTGCATTTCTGGCGGCAGTACCTGGTTAAAAATAACCCGACCGGGAGATGTCTCAATGACACGCTTTCTTGGCTTACCGTCTGCATACCGTTCGTGGTTCTCTTTGAAATAAGTGTCAACTTCCAGCTTAATCTTGGCATGAATATGGACATACCCAAGGTTATAAGCTGTAACCACTTCCTCCATTGAACCAAATACACGCCCTTCACCCTGATGACCATCTTCCATCAAAGTCAAGTAATAAACACCCAATACCATGTCTTTGGATGGCCCAACAATCGGTTCCCCATTGGCAGGTTTTAACAGATTCCGTGGTGCAAGCATCAAATTCAGTGCTTCTTCAACCGCTTTTTGGGACAACGGCACATGCACAGCCATTTGGTCACCATCAAAGTCAGCATTAAAAGCAGCACACACCAATGGATGTAATTTAATTGCTTTGCCTTCTACCAATTTGGGCAGGAAAGCTTGAATACCTAAACGGTGCAATGTAGGTGCACGGTTCAGCAAAATAGGCCGGCCTTGAATGACTTCTTCCAAAACCTGCCACACTTCTGGCTGCTGCCGTTCAATAAAGCGACGTGCCCCTTTAACATTGCTGGCATAGCCATACTCAATCAATTTGCTAATAACAAACGGCCGGAACAGTTCCAACGCCATGACTTTTGGCAAACCACATTCGCCCAATCGCAGTTTTGGCCCTACCACAATCACGGAACGGCCGCTAAAGTCAACACGTTTACCCAACAAATTGCGGCGGAAGCGTCCCTTTTTCCCTTTCAGCATATCAGAGAGGGATTTAAGTTCACGGCGGCCACGCCGGGACAATGCTTTACCGCGCTGGCTGTTGTCAATCAGACTATCAACAGCTTCCTGAAGCATACGCTTTTCATTGCGCACAATCACATCAGGCGCACCCAGTTCCAGCAAACGCTTGAGCCGGTTGTTCCGGTTAATCACCCGGCGATACAGGTCATTTAAGTCAGAGGTAGCAAAACGGCCGCCATCTAACTGCACCATTGGCCGCAAATCTGGAGGGATTACAGGCAAAACGGTCAAAATCATCCACTCAGGACGATTGCCACTCTTGCGCATGGCTTCCACAACCTGCAATCTTTTTGTTGCCCGCTTGGCGGCTTGTTTAGAGCGGGTTGTCCGCACTTCTCGCCACAACTCTTTGGACAATTTATCCAGATCCATGCGCTGCAAAATATCCAGCAAAGCTTCTGCGCCCATGTCTGCTTTGAATACGTTGCCGAATTTGCTTTTGTATTCGCGGTATTCGGTTTCGTTCAGGAACATCATGGGTTCCAGGGATTCCAGTTGTTCCAGGCTGGTTTGGGCCTGTTGGCGTAAACGAACAAGGCGTTCACCACTGCTGTCGCGTACTTCTTGGGCAACGTTTTGGACTTCTTCGCGCAGTTCGTCAAGCTCTCGCTGTACTGTGGCAATTTCAGCCTGATGGGCTTCTTCGCTTTCTTGCTGTACGTTGTTAAGGCGCTCTGTCGTGACTTCTTGCACCATAACAACATGCTCGCGACCGATCACATCCCCGGCTTTGGCAATAGTTGTGCCACCCAGCTTAATATCTTCAGAGGCTTCTGTGCCTTTTAAGTTTTCGAGGCGTTGTTCGATTGATTTTGCCTCGCGGACGACCTCGTCTGTGGCTGCACTCAAACGGTCATCAAATGATTCGTTTAGTTCTGCCAGTCGGGCTTCCAGTTCACGAATGCGTTCCTGTGCACCGGAAGCGGCGTCGTCCACCTGGTTTTGCAATTCTGTTTCCAGTTTCAGCTCGGCTTCTTCCAGCTCTTCTTCCAGGCGTTTAATGGCGCGTTCACGTGCTTCTTCGTCAACATGGGTGACGACGTATTGGGCAAAGTAAAGCACGCGGTCTAAATTTCGGCGGGATACGTTGAGCAACTGCCCCATGTAGCTGGGTACACGGCGGGTGTACCAAACATGTGCCACGGGTGCGGCCAGTTCGATATGACCCAGGCGTTCACGACGGACGGAGGAGCGGGTAACTTCTACACCGCATTTGTCACAAACGATGCCTTTGTATCGAATATTTTTGTATTTGCCGCAATAACATTGCCAATCTCGTGTTGGCCCAAAAATAGCTTCACAAAACAGGCCATCTTTTTCCGGGCGTAACCGCCGGTAGTTGATGGTTTCCGGTTTTGTGACTTCTCCATATGACCATGAACGGATCTGATCGGGCGAAGCGAGACTAATACGTAGCGAACGGAAATCTGTGGTTTCCACTAATGCGACCTCCCATTGATTTTAGGTGAGTGGCCTGTTTTACTGCCTTGCAGCCTTGGAGATTGGCTTTGGCAGTGTAACGGCCGTTTCTCTCTAACCCTGTGGTTAACTGTTCCGGCTTCCCCCCACACTTGGGGCAAGGTAACTCTGGCTGATTCTAGTTAATGAAACGACTTGCAAATGTATCTTGGTCATACGTGGGGAATTGAGGAAAATTCGTCTCATTATCCATTAATGAATCTGCGCCTAAACACGCAAAAGAGCGTTTGGCTCAATCCGGCCAACGCTCTTAACTACGTGCATTTTGTATCATGACGTCATTTATTTCTATCGGTAACCTTCTAGGCGCCTAACTTATTTTTTTATCAGGTAGTAACAGACGCAGACCCTGTATAATAACAAATTATCGGCTGTATGGCAATACTAATTTTGAAAATTTTAGAGATTGGTTTCTTGTCCCATTATGTGCCATCATGTAGACTTCTGATTGGGATGTTTAAGAATTGTATTTTTCAGGGAGTAACGCATGCTTTCACAATTAATTAGCCGTATCCGCCGTAATCATGGGCTTGAACATGCTACGATTCATGTCTTGAGTGAGAAGCATAAGCGGTTTAGTGCGCAGGGGAATTCTCATCACCTTGGTTTTTCGTTGAATATTTATGGTGATTTGACCGAGGAACAGGTGAAAACGGCCGTTTTTGAAGCTCATCGTCGTTTGCAAAATGGGGAACATCACCTGGCTGTTCACCCAAACTGTGGCACGGTTTTGCTGACAACCGCCGCCATGACGACGCTGGCCGCGCAAATTACGCTGGCTGTGGAGCAAAAGCGAAACGGCCGTGATCAATCCCACACGCCAACCACCTTTTTCAATGCCATCTACTCCGCCATCCTCCCCGTTACCATGACCCTTATTATCTCCCGCCCCATTGGTATGTTCTTGCAATCTCGCTACACCGTAGACGGCCGTATCGGCAATATGGAAATCGTCAGCATCGAGAAAGTCCCACCCTCCCCAGTTACCAGATTTTTCCAGCTTTTATTAACAGGTGGCCGGCAGCAGCTAACTGCCACTTCTTACCGCATTGTAACCAGAGGATAAGGTAGAACTGGTCCCATGTTTTACGTTTTTCACGGCAATGATTCCCATTCCCAAGCAGCAACGCTGGCCACATTAAAAAAACGCCTGGGGGATCCAACCACGCTTGACCTGAATACCACAAAATTAAGTGGCAATGTGACGCTTGCCAATTTACAACAAGCCTGCAACGTCATCCCCTTTTTAGCCAAAGCCCGTCTGGTGCTGGTTTACGATTTGTTCCAAAGCAAGCCGGACAAAAAATACCTAAAACAATTGGCCGCCTTCCTGCCAAACCTGCCGGAAACAACCCGGCTGGTCTTTTTAGAATCGGAACCTTTGCCCGACACGCACCCTGTGGTAAAAGCAGCAAGAGAGCTGGAGAATGGCTATGTGAAGCTGTTTATGCGGCCAGAAGGGAATGCTTTGGAGCGGTGGATTCAAGAAACAGTGGAGATAAAAAACGGCCGTATTGCCCCCCGCGCTGCCCATCTGCTTGCCACCCAGGTCGGTAACAACCTGCAAGTCCTGGAAAACGAAATCGAAAAACTTGTCCTTTACAAAGGAGAAGAGGCATTCCAGGACGATGCCACCGTCATCACAGCCGAAGACGTTACCCTGCTTTGCCCATACGCCGCCGAAGCCTCTATTTTTGACCTCGTGGATGCTTTAGGCAACCGTTACGGCAAGCGGGCAGCCCAACTGCTTCAGGAAAAATTTCAGGACGGCAGCGATCCCTTCTTTCTGTTTTCCATGATTGTGCGCCAATTCCGGCTGCTCATACAGGTAAAAGAAGTCGCAGAAAAAGGCGAACGCCCCCCCGCCATTGCCAAAACATTAAAAATTCACCCATTCGTAGCCAACAAACTTTACCAACAAAGCCACCATTTCAGCCTGTCCCAATTGGAACAAATTTACCGCCACCTGCTCAGCGTGGATATTGGCGTAAAGACAGGAAAAAACGACATGACTACGGCACTTTATCTGCTGGTTGCCAACCTCACTGCCGAATAAGCAAACCCCAAAAGTTTTTAGAAACAAGAACTATCTGTGCTAATTTTGGCAAGCTGCATGTAGCAGGTTGCAGGTGGCCCACTTGCCACATGCCACTTATCCACCGGCAGCATTTTCATTCATGATGCCGGTTGAGTTTATGCTCATGTTGGCTCCTGTTCCGAAAGCGATTTTGTAAGCTGGCATACATAAGATGCAAGCGATGCTGTCCACACAGCAAGGTACAAACACCTATGCCCAACATGGGTGATTCACTCGCTGTTATTAGGTAAACCACAAAAACAGGCACTTTTTGAGTCTTCTGAAAAAAGCAACCGCAGCGTCGCGAAGGACGCGGAGAATTTGAAGTTACCAGAGAAAAAATCTTTATGTTCTCTGTGCCTCTGCGG
>CAZRIB010000105.1:0-10673 GCA_964600035.1 uncultured Ardenticatenaceae bacterium
GCCTGCTGCTCAACTTTGAAGGGCAGGCAGAAGGCATCCAGACAGATGATGTCATTGCCGATTTACTGGCACAAGTAGACAAAGACGCATCATGACCCAAATGGAATCCTTGACAACCGTACTCACCATGCCCACACCTGATGCCATTTGGCGGCTTCGGGGTGATTTGCTCCAGCAGCACCAACAAATACCGCCAGAGCTGGCGGCACTGTTAACCCGTTTTTACAACTTTCTGACCGAACTCAAGGCCAAAGCGACCGCGCGTGAATTTAGCCATTTTGCTTCCCTGCTGGACATTGGGGCAGTAGGCGGGGTGGCTGTGCAAAATTTAATGGATGCGCAGGCAAACAAAGAAAATTTGTGGCAGCGCCTTTTGGCTGGCGGGTTAAGTGAAGGGCTGATGGTGCTGGCCGCTCGCCAGTATGTAAAGGCGTGGGAAGGAGAAATGGTTTCTGTGTATCAGGAAGCGGGCTGGCATTTGTACCAGGCGCTGTGGACACTTTCGGTGCAAACCCAGCCGCAGTTGGATGCAGGCGCTCGCCGCCAAATGATTGAAACGATGTTGGCGCCTGTTCACGACACGGCCGTTTCTGGCAGCATCAAAGCCGTTCTCATCGCCCGCCTGTACCAAATTCTACTGGTTGCCCATCTCCAATCTACAATCTCTAATCTCTAATCCCCAACTTTTACCCCTGCCATGCAGCTATTTGACGAAAGCACACTCACCAAACTGGAACAGCTAACCCTTGTGGCGGAAAAAGTGCGCGTTGGCGTCATGAAAGGCGACCGGCGCAGTACCAAACGCGGCACGTCCATTGAATTTGCCGATTACCGCAGCTATGTCAAGGGGGATGATTTGCGGCGGCTGGATTGGAATGTATATGCACGTCTGGAACGGCCGTTCATCAAACTGCTCGAAGAAGAAGAAGATTTATCTGTTCACTTGCTGGTAGATACCAGTGCCAGCATGAATTGGCCGGACGATGACAGCGGCTACAACAAATTGATCTACGCCCTGCGCCTGGCTGGTGCCTTAGGCCACATTGCCCTGGCAACCAATGACCTGCTTACCGTCACCTTGTTGGGCGCTGAAGAACGGCGTTGGGGCGGTTTTCGGGGCAAGGGAAACACACTGCATTTGCTGCAATTTCTGGAAACGGCCGTTGCCAGTGGCAAAACCAACCTCAACATCTCCCTGCAAAACTACGCCCTCCGCGCCCGGCGTCCCGGCCTGCTGCTTGTTCTTAGCGACATGCTCTCCCCCGGCGGCTACCAGGACGGCATCCACGCCCTGCAAGCAAGAGGGTATGAAGTCGGCCTGCTCCACATCCTCAGTCCAGACGAAATAGACCCGCCTGTTTCCGGCGACCTGAAACTGGTGGATGTAGAAACTGGCGAAGAGGCAGAACTAACCCTTGACCCCACCACCCTGGCCCTCTACCGGGAACGTTTGGCGGCATGGCGGCAAGAAATTGCCGCCTTTTGCGCCAAACGCGGCGTTCATTACATTCCCATCACCACCCAGTTACCCTGGGAAAGCGTCGTGATGAATGTCTTGAGAAGACAAGGCGTTTTGCGTTAAAAGCTGGACATTACTAGTACCCGTATTCAGTAATCCGTAATCCGTGCGCTCTACCTCTGGTAACTTCGTCGGGAAACGGTATACGGACTTCGGGTTACGTGTGCCAGACCTTTACACCCAGTCACCTTGTCACCCAGTCACCCTGTCACCCAGTCACCCAGTCACCTTGTCACGCCACTCCCCATCCCCAAAAAGGTAGGACAAATGGCACATGACTATTTCCTATCTTGTTCCTGGCCGGGGAACCGGTTAAATTGTGTCTATCTTACTGTACCATCATCGCCTTTTTCCCACGCAGTTACCCGGGAACAACCATCACCAAGTCAAAATTGCTCCTTTTCAGCACTGCTGTGGGGGTTTATATGAGTCAAAAAACCAAACAAACTGTTACAATCATCGGTCAAATTTTACGTACAAAATCTATTCTTTACTTACTCATTGTTGCCCTGTTGGTCATCATCATCTTCCCACTTGTCAACATCTTCTTTATATTTCCCCAATTCACCCAGCTTTACATTTCAGAAGCAGAGCAAGACGCACTCCATTTGGCAGACCACATCAGCGTTGATTTTTTTAGTGAGGTAGAAGAATTAACGCCAGCCCTCGTCACAGATGATTTAATCAGTCGGATTCAGGCACATACGGCCGATTTTGATCTGGTTAATTTCAGGATTTTTAGTGCGACCGGAGAAATTTTGCACTCTGGCGATCCGGCCGAGATTGGTACAACCACGACCAACGAAAACTTTTTCAATCATGTGGCACAGGGGAAACTATATTCCAAGCTGGTACAGCGAAATTCAGAAACTGTTGATGGGGTTATTTCTCAACAGGATGTGGTGGAAATTTATGTGCCGATTATGAAAAACGGCCGTTTCCTGGGCGCATATGAAATTTATTACGACATCACAGCCCTTCTTGACCAACTGGCCGAAGTAAACCGCCGCAGCATTGTTGCCCTGATGCTCATTGGCCTCATCCTGTTAGGGGTTATCGTCATTCTGGCTTATCGCATCTTTATCTCAGAAGACCATTTGCGCCAACTGCACCGTGCTGTGGAATGCAGCCCCAACGCGGTGATGATTACTGACGATAAATTTATGGTGACTTATGTCAATGCGGCATTCACGGCCGTAACCGGTCAGCAGCCAGAACAAGTCTTAAAACGGCCGTTGCAAATCGCCCCCAGCCACCACCACAACGGCACATTACAAAGCATCCGCACCAGCATTGCCGCCAGAGGCATCTGGCAAACCGAAAAACAAAATCGCCGGCCAAATGGTACACGGTACTGGGAAAACATCGTCGTTTCCCCGGTACAAAACGAAGCAGGGCGCACCACAAACTACATCGTACTCCGAGAAGACATCACCCCCAAAAAACAAGCCCAAGACGCGCTGCGGCGGCAGGTTCAATATTTCAAATCACTGGTCAATGCCAGCCCCATCGCCATTGTCATTTTGGACATGAACGGCCGTATCACCGACCACAATCACGCATTTGTAGAACTATTCGGCTTTGAAAACGTCAAACTCATCGGCCAAAAACTGGACGAACTCATCAGTACGCCAGAAAACAGCGACGAAATGCGCCAATACACCAATCAGGTTATTCACGGGCAGCTCATTCGGGGAACCAGCAAACGCAAACGGCACAATGGCGACATCATCGACGTGGAAATTTACGGCGTGCCGGTCATTGTTGATGGCGAACAAGTCGGTGTCCTGGGACTCTATCAAGATGTCACCAAGCGCATTGAATATGAAAACTCACTCCGCCAGGCAAAGCAGGCCGCCGAAGAAGCCACCCGTGCCAAATCAGAATTTCTGGCCAACATGAGCCACGAAATTCGCACACCACTCAACGGCGTGATTGGCATGACCGGCTTGCTGCTCGACACGCCTCTTACCAAAGAACAAAGGGAATTTGTCGAAACCATCCGCACCAGCGGCGATGCACTTCTCACCATCATCAATGACATTTTGGACTTTTCCAAAATTGAGGCAGGTCGCCTTGAACTGGAAAAAGCCCCATTTAACCTTGCCACCTGCATTGAAGAGGTGTTGGATTTGCTCGCCCCCCAGGCCAGCAAAAAGAAACTGGAGCTGGCGTATCTGATGAACGGCCGTATCCCCCTCATCCTCCTCGGCGATGTCACCCGTTTACGCCAAATCCTCGTCAACCTCGTTGGCAACGCCATCAAATTCACCGCCAAAGGCGAAGTCATCATCTCCGTCATAGGGCAAATGCTCAACGACAACCACTACCAACTATACTTTGCCGTCAAAGACACAGGCATCGGCATTCCCAAAGAAAAAATGAACCGCCTCTTCCAATCCTTCAGCCAGGTAGACGCCTCCACAACCCGGCGTTACGGCGGAACCGGTCTGGGTCTTGCCATCAGCAAACGTCTGGCCGAAATGATGGGCGGCTCCATGTGGGTAGACAGCCAGGTTGGACAAGGCTCCACCTTCCACTTTTCCATTCAGGTAGAAACCACCCGGGAAGCCATCAACCAAATTGACAGCCTGCCAATTTCCGGCTTGCAAGGCAAAACCATCCTCATCGTAGACGACAACGACACGAACCTGTTCATTCTTTCCCACCAGGTCAATAATTGGGGCATGGAACCGGTCACCTTCTCCAATGGCGCCGATGCTCTGGCATGGCTCAAACAGGGTCATCCCTGCGACATTGCCGTGCTGGACATGCAAATGCCAGAAATGGACGGGCTGACATTGGCAACTGAAATCAGAAAAGTGCTGCCTGCGGATGAACTGCCTCTGGTCATGTTCAGCTCATTGGGCAATCAGCCCAAAGAAAGCCGCCAGCAGTTGTTTGAAGCCTTTCTCACCAAACCCATCAAACCGGCACAGCTTCAGGCAACCATTTCCCACATTCTCAGCCAAAAACCGGTTGCCCAGGCCAAAAGCAAGCCGTCATTAACCATTTTTGATGCCGAATTGGCGAAAAAGCATCCGCTTCACATCTTGTTGGCAGAAGATAATGTCATTAACCAGAAAGTGGCGCTGCGCATGTTGGAACGGCTGGGGTATCGCGCAGATGTGGCCGCAAATGGCATGGAAGCAATCGCGGCACTGGAACGGCAGCATTATGATGTGGTGTTGATGGATGTGCAGATGCCGGAAATGGATGGTGTCGCGGCTACAAAGGTGATTCGGGAGCGCTGGCAGAAAGGGGATGTGCCCTGGATTATTGCCCTGACTGCCAATGCGCTGACGGGTGATCGGGAAAAATATCTGGCTTGTGGCATGAATGATTACATTAGCAAGCCTGTGAAACCGGAGGAGTTGATGCGGGCGTTAACGGCCGTACCCCGCAAGCACCCTGCAGCTTACCCAAACGGCCAGAAAATTGACGATTGACGATTTGCGCTTTACGATTGACACCATCTAAACAGCATCATTCGGCAGTGTGACCGACCAATCGTCAATATGATCTCATTTTTAACCCCGGCATTTCTATTATTAGGCCTTTTGGCCATCCCCATCATTCTGCTCTACATGCTGCGGCTGCGGCGGCAAGAAATGATAGTCAGCAGCACCATGCTGTGGCAAAAACTGCTGCGCGACCGCGAAGCCAATGCCCCCTGGCAAAAGCTGCGGCGAAATTTGCTCCTCATATTGCAGCTTCTTATTTTAGGCGCACTGGTATTTGCTCTGGCACGGCCGTTTCTCCCCACACCCACCGTCGCCACCGGCAACCTTATCGTCCTGCTGGACGCCTCCGCCTCCATGCTGGCCACCGACACAGAACCCACCCGCTACGAAACCGCCAAAGCCGAAATTGCCCAACTCATCAACGATTTGAGCAGCAGCAGCCAAATGACCCTCATCAACGTCGGGCACACACCCACCATTTTGGCCGCCGCCGCCAGCGACAAAGCCACACTGCGCCAGGCACTACAAAGCGCCCAACCAGACCAAACCACTGCCAATTGGCCGGCCGCGCTGGCGCTGGCTTCCGGGGCAGCGCAAGGGTACAAAGATGCTCGCATCGTCATTGTTTCTGATGGCGGTCTGTTTGGCGACCTGCCGCCCCTGCCCACCGAACCTCAATACATCCCCATAGGCAGCAGTGGTGAAAATCTGGCTGTTACCGCACTGGCTACCAGAGAACTGGAAGGGCAGGTCACGCTTTTTGCCAGTGTGCGCAATGAAGGCCAACAAGACCGGGATGCACTTATCACCATTTATCTGGATGAAACGATTTTTGATTCGCGGCGCATTTCTGTACCGGCGCAAACGGCCGTAAACCTCACCTGGCCGCTTCCCGGCACGCCAACCGCCATTCGAGCCCAATTAAGCGAAAATGACGGCGACTTCCTCCCCGTTGATGACACGGCCTGGGCTGTACATGAAGGCGGCATTAGCAACCGGGTCTTGCTGGTCACGGAAGGCAACCTTTTCCTGGAACAGTTATTTACCGTGCTGCCGGGCGTAACCGCGTTCAAAGCCGCACCCGGTTCAGAGCTGCTGGCCGAACCGTTTGACATGTATGTGTTTGACAGTGTGCCCCTGCCAGACCCACTGCCAGAAACCGATTTGTTGATTATCAACCCCCAGCCAACTGATGTACCAGCCAACAGTGCGGATGCCCTGCTCACGGTAACCGGTACGTTTAGCAATACCACCACAACCCGGCTGGCCAATTCCCCGCTTCTGCAATTTGTTGATTGGCGCACGGTGAATATTCAGCAGGCGCAGCGTGTAGATGCCCCTTGGGCACAGCCGCTGGTAGAAGCGGAAGGGGGGCCTTTGCTGCTCATTGGGGAACAAAACGGCCGTCGCGTGGCTGTTCTAACTTTTGACCTGCATGCCTCAGATTTGCCGCTGCAAATTGCTTTTCCCATCTTAATGGCTAATATAACAAGCTGGTTAAGCCCTGGGCAGGCTTTTGAGGATAATGGTTTGCTGCAAAGCGGTGACCCGGTGACATTAACACCCTCGGCCAGCAGTACGGCCGTTCTCGTCACCAAACCAGACGGCACAGTGTGGCAGCAAGAAGTTGGCGAAGATGCCCTGGTCTTTACAGAAACTGACCAGCCCGGCCTGTATGCAGTTGCGCTTAGAGATGCCCAGGGCACACGGGCGGCCGGGCAGTTTGCTGTCAATCTGTTCGCGCCGGAAGAATCAGAAATTCAGCCCACATCGTTTATTCAAATTGGGCAAACAACGGTTGAAACCAGCGAAAATGAAGATGTCGGCCAGTATGAGTTGTGGCCATGGCTGCTGGCAACGGCCGTTATCATTCTCATCATCGAGTGGTGGGTCCATTTTCGGGGGGCACGCCTGCCTGTTATAAAACACACAAAACCATGACAATCAACGAACAACCACCTCTGCCAACTGAAAAGCAAAACAAGCCACTTTTGTATGTTACAGGTTTCATCCTGCTGCTGATTCTGCTGGCTTTGCTCATGGTTTGGCTTTCACCCAATCAGCCGCCCGGCCCCACCACCACACCTGCCGCACAGCTAAACGACCAGCCCCTGCTCGTTACCTTTTCTGAACTAAACGCTAACCCGCAAAATTTTCAAAACCAGCGCATTCGGGTTAATGGCACACTAAACAAGCTCCCGCCGCCATCGTGTTTGCCCTTTATGGGGCCAATTATTCGCTGGGCGCTCGCATCCGATAATTTGCAGATGAATGCGCTGGGCTATGAAACGTTAATTCGGCTGGCTCCGGCCGGCTTGCCCATGACGGTGGAAGGTATTTGGCGGCTGTATGATGGGCCAGCAGGTTGTGAAGATGAGGCTGAAAAAGGGGCGGCTGTGTGGTATCTGGAAGTTGAGCGTATTGTGCAGCCGAATCCTTTTCCACCGGGCACGGCCGTACCCCATACCGGCAGCCCTGTTATTCCTCCCGCCGCAGCCACAACCACCTTGTCTGTTCCGGCCACGCCTGGGGTAACCCCGGCAGAGGCCACACCCACACCGCTTTTGTCTCAACCGGCCACAGCCACCAGCACGGCCATCCCCACCATTGGCGTGGGTGTCACCAGCATAACGGTGACGCCTTCAGCAACGCCATTGCCATCGGTAACGCCGATAACGGCCGTAACCACGCCTACCCTCACCCCCACACCATCACCCACCCTGCTGCCAGGACAGCCCAGTCCCACGCCCACAACAACGCCCACACCATTATTTGGCGGCAGCACGCCCCAGGCCACCCCCACCAGCGCTGGCTTCATCACCAGCACACCAAACCCAAATCCCGGGCCAGGCTATCCGGGCATGACCCCCACCCCAACCATACCGGGCGGATATCCGTAAACCGCACTTGCAAAGTCTACAAGGCGCATTATAATTCTTGTCCGGTCGGGCAGCTGACCGTATTAACAATTAATTTTTTAGGAGCGATGGCCGAGTGGTTCAAGGCACACGCCTGGAAAGCGTGGGGCGTTACGCGCCTCGTGGGTTCGAATCCCACTCGCTCCGTTAATGAAGAAGGTGCCGGTGCTGCACCTTCTTTTTTTTACCCGTTGGCAATTTGGGCAGCCAGATCAGCCAAAAAAACCTCTTTGTGATTTGGTAAACGGCCGTTACAATACTTTAACAACCGTCTGCAAAATATCATTAACAGACAAACCGATTAAACACACATGAGCAACAGTCAATCCACGATATTCATCCCCCTCTTTTTTGGTGCGGCCTACACGCTGCTGCTGCTCATTCCCCTAATAAAACGCGGCCAAAAAGAACAACAAACACGCTGGTTTATTGGTTATTTAACGGCTTCCGTCATCTGGGAGTTGGTACTATTCATTTCTGCTTCTGTAGATGAGCCCGCTTCTATTCCAGACAGGCTGCTGTTGGTGGGGACGCTCATGCTGGGTATGACAACGGCCGTACACGTTGCCTGGCAGCGATGGCAAAGATGGCTCGTTTTGGGCGGCATCGCCGTTTTTACCGGTTTACTGGTCGATATTTTTGCCCCCAAATACTTTATCCCCTATACCGCAACAACCGGCATTCATAACCACCTACTGCTCTCCATTTTGACATGGGTAGGGTTAAACGGCAGCATTTTGGTGCGCACATGGCGCAGCTACCAGCAGACCCGTTTTCCCTGGCACGCTAACCGCCAATTATTTTGGCTCGTTGCTGTCAGCATTGTTGCCGCGGGGGAACTGCTTCTCTATCTGGCTTATCTGTCCCCCGTTATCATTCACCCCATCGGCCAAAGCCTGCGCCTGATTGGGGTCATTGGTTTGACTTATGCGGTTATTTCTCACCGTATTTTTGATGTACGTACCCGGGCGCAGCGGACATTAGCCACACTGCTCACAACCCTTATTTCGGCCATCCCTATTCTGGCGGCTATCCTGCTTGTGGAATGGCTGACGCGCAATGAATCTTTTACAACGGCCGTTATCCTGACTGTGACTGTTGTGGCTGTTGGCTTTTTCCTGTACCAGCCCATTCGCCAATCAATTACCGGCTTTATTAACCGCACCATTTTTGGCGAGGGGCTGAATCCCGGTCAAGTGCTGCGCAGTTACAGCCAGGCTGTTTCCAGAACATTGGATGTACAAGAGCTGTCTCTGGTCATTATTGGCATGTTGAATGAAATTATGGGAACCAGCCGCGGCGCGCTCATTTTGGCCTCTTATGATGCGGAAGATGAGTCGTATGAAATTGAACCTGTTCCGGCTTTGGGACATATTCCCAGAACGGTGACGACTTTTCCGGCAAACGGCCGTTTCCTTAGCACACTGCTCACCCAACACCAGCCCCTTTTGCAATACGAAATCGACTTCAATCCGCAGTTCACCAACTTAAAAGCTGAAGAACAAGAATGGCTGGAAAACATGGCCATGGAAGCCTACGTCCCCGTCAGTGCCGGAGAGCAGCTAGACGGCATCATTGCCGTTGGCCCCAAAAGCTCCGGCCTGCCATACCAGCCGGGTGAGCTGGAACTCCTGCAAACCATGGCAGACCAAACCGTCGTCGCCCTGCAAAATGCCCGTCTCTACAGCGAGCTGGGCACGCAAAATGAAAAGATCCGTCTGCTCAATGTTGACCTTGTTGAGCAAAATGAACGCCTGGAAATTATGGACAAGGTCAAAACAGATTTCATCACAATTGCCTCACATGAGCTGCGTACGCCATTGACCCAGGTAAAGGGGTACTCCGACATTTTGTCGGCAATGAATGATGAAAATTCCCTGACCCGCGAACAAACGCGAGAAATTGTGGGGCATATTAACCGGGCTACGCTACGGCTTGAAGGACTCATTACGGCCATGCTGGATGCCAGCCAGCTTGATGTGGATGGGATGAAGTTGACTTTTGTCCAAACAACATTGGATACGGTGATGCGGCTGGCTTCGGAGCCGATTTTGCAGGCTATCCGCGAACGGCAAATTACCCTGGAAATGTTTGGGGTGAGTGATATTCCACCGTTTTATGCCGATTTCAAGAGATTGGTGCAGTGCTTTACCAATATTTTGAGCAATGCCGTTAAATACACGCCCGATCACGGCCGTATCACCATAAATGCCTCCATGGTCCCCAACATCTCTGGCGAAGAAGATCACATTGAAATTGTTGTGACAGATACCGGCATTGGCATTGATCCCCGCTACCACGAACTCGTTTTTGAAAAATTCTTCCGCATTGGCGACCCGCAGCTGCACTCCACAGGTACGACCAAATTTAAGGGAGCCGGCCCCGGCTTAGGCCTGCCCATTGCCAAAGGTGTGATTGAGGCTCACGGTGGCCGCATTTGGGTCGAATCGGAAGGCGAAGATGAAGAACGCTTGCCGGGCAGCAGTTTTTACATTATTCTGCCCGTCCACCCACCCACGATGGATAAAGAAGAAGACAACAAAGAAACAGAAAGGCCCCCCTATCTCTTTGGCTAACTGAATTGTCACAAATGAATTATGCAAGCCGTTCAGTTTTGGCTCATTCGCTGCTTTAGAATGGGCAATTGCACTTTGCGCAAACAGGTAACTGCGTAAGTGAAACAATAAATTGCTTGGTTACTTTGTTACCGGGCATTCATTTAGGAACGAGAATGAAATAACCTACAAAACTGAGATTGGAGATTAGAGATTA
>CAZRIB010000106.1:0-10671 GCA_964600035.1 uncultured Ardenticatenaceae bacterium
CAAACCAGCCCCTACCAAATATGCAATGTACCCCGTGAATCCCAAAAGACCCAAATTTACTTTACAAGGCACTAAGGTTTTTAATCTGAACACCTGTGATACTAGAATTGCCAATGGCAAATGGCTTCCGGTTCACAATTCACCATTCACCATTCACCATTTACAATTCACAATTCCTGTTCACCTATGCCTTTTCCTGAAAAAGCAGAATGAGCATGACCAATTCAACGGCTTTATCTACCAGACCAATTGGCCCCCAAATGTCAGGCCAGTTAAAGACAAAGTAGAGGATGAAGGTAACGGCCGTAAACCCAATAAACGCCCAACGCACCAAAGAACGCTGTCCGGCCAACTGCGGCAAAAAGTAATAACCGGCCATCAGCCCCAAATACCCCAGCCCATTCAAAAGAAACAAGATACGGAAAAAGCCATCCGCACCCAAACCAAGCACAATATGAATCAATGCCGTCACAATAGTTAACGCAATAATGCCATACTGTTTGGACCCTAAAGTTCTTGTTGTTTCCATGTTTTTCTCCTTCTGCTAAATAAAGAATCATGCGTGATGATTAAAGATTAAAGCAAGCAGTTGCTTTAATCACCTAATCGCCACTCTCCGTTATATAACGCGGCTTTCGTTCAAGCCAGCGCAAGCCCCACAACATCCCCAGCACCCCCAGCACCACATCCCGCGCCCGAATGAGCAGCACGGCAGAAACGGCAACGGCCGTATCCAGCCCCAGCGCCGCAAACACCAACACCTGACTGGCTTCCAACGTTCCCAGTCCACCCGGCAAAGGCAGCAAAAAGGCAACCCGGGCGGCTGTCATTACCATCATAATGGCGGCTGGCGATAATGGAAGCCCCAAAAATGACAGCATCAGCCAAAACTCGGCAATCATTACCAGCCAGCCCAACACAGACACAGCCAATGCCCCCCATAATGCGCCCGGACGCTGACGACAGACGGCTGCTGCCTGCGTCTCCGCAGCCTGCACATTGTGGATAACCTGTTGATAACCCCTGTATAACCGTGGAAATTTGTGGATAAGTGGCCCCAACCAGTAGGATAACCTGGTAAACGGCCGTTTTCCGGCCAGCCACAACGCCAGCACCCCCACCGGCAAAGCCAGCAGCGCCGCGGCCACTGCCAACGGCAGCCAGCCAACCTGCTCCTGCCAAATGCCTGCCTGCGCCACAACACCCAGCCCTACCGCCAAAAATCCAAAATTCACCAAAAGCTCCAGCGCCTTGTCCAGCGATACGGCCGCAACAGCTTCCGCACGCCCCACCCCATGCCGCCGCACCACCAACGCCACCTGCACCGGTTCACCGCCAAAATGCGGCCCGGGCGTAAAATAACTAACCGCAAATGCCGCCAGTCGGTGCGCAGTCAGCACAAAAAAGGGCACGGCCGTTCCCTGGGCACGCAGCAGCAGCCACCACCGGCCATTTAACAGCAGCACTATCAGCAGGTTTACGGCAGCCAGTCCGGCCATTTTCCACGGCGACAAACTGCGCAGCACGGCCGTTACTTGTGGCAGAGGCACCGACCGCAAGGCGGCGGCCAGCAAGACCAATGCGGCACTCCAGACAAGAAACGGGCTGCCTTTTTGCAAAAGTGTGCGCCAATTCACGGGATGTCTCATGTGCTGCCTTTTGGTGCGCCAAAACGCCGTTCTAAAAATGGCTCTTCTACCGGCCAAATCGCCCATTTACCTGCCCCCAACACCAGTACGGTCATGGCCGCGGCCGTTACCGTGCCGCTTAATGCTGTCAGCCCCTGCCCCCACACCCAAAAGGCCAGTGGAAAAACAAGCAGCAGCGCAAAAAGCCGGGGCATAATGCCCACCGCCGCCATGCCTGTTCCCAGCAGCAGCACAATGGTCAAAGGCACAGCCAGCCATTCTGCCAGCCCCCAAAGCTGCAAACCGCGTGTTATGGGCAGTGGCTGTAATCCCCCCCCGGCTTGCTGCCACAACAGCCAGACAGCAGTCACCAAAATGCCGCGCAGGATAACCGGCAGCCACCATTTAACCGCCACAAACAGCCGTCGCTGCCACTGCCGGTAGCGGGCACTTTCCGGCTTCAGCCAGCCAATGACCACAAGCCAGTCGCGCAAAAAGGAAACGGCCGTTGCCCCGGCAAAAACCGCACCGGCTACAGCCGCCCCTCCGGCAGGCACAATCGGCCACAACACAGCGCTTAAAAAGCCCATCTGAAAACCGGCAAACATGCGCCGGTGGATGCTGGGCGGCATGTCGGTCACCGGCCAGCCCAGTCGTTGGCGCAGCCACAACCCCCACACAAAAAAGTAGCGTGCCAGCCCCAGGATGACATACCACCAGGGAAGCTGCCCATACCAGACGGCCAGCAGGCTCACCAGCATCACACCCAGGCCGTCAAAGGTCATATCCAGCCGTGCCCCTAGCTGTGTGGCATGGTTGCTGACTCTGGCTGCATAGCCGTCAAAGAAGTCGGCAATGGCCGCTGTGGTGTAAAAGAGTACGGGCAGCCAGGCCAGCACGCCGTCTGGCCAGGGCGAGAAGAAGAATCCGGCCATCATGGCCAGAAGCAGGGTGCGCAGCAGGGTCAGGGTGTTGCCGAGGCCAAAGGTGGGCAGGAGGCTGTGTTCGCCCTGCCGGTGGTTTTCTGGCAGATGCTGCCACACAACCCACAGGGCGTAGGTGATGCAAACGGCCGTTATGCCCAGCCACCTGTTGGCAAATTGTGCGCCCCATGCGCCCCGGAGCCACTGCCAAAAGAGGATGGTTGTGACACTGGCAAATGCCGCCGCCTGCCACCACTGCTTTCGTAATTGGGATAGCGCTTTTGTTTGGGTAATTGCTGTCACAGATTGGATAGAAAACCCCTTTGTGAATGGTGAATGATGAATGGTAAACGGTGAATGGTGGATGGTGGGTGTGCTGACATATACGGATGAAATCATTTGGCGGATTGCTTGGGATGGGTCACAATTTGTTGATTAATGAATAATGAGTAAAGATTGAAGCTCAAAGTAGAGGGGAAACAAGAGCAGCTTCGTAATTCGTAATTCATAATTTTCACAGGAGGTAGTGTATGGATACGGCCGTTCCCCATCCCAAAGAACAATCATTCGATTACCGTAAAACCCTCATTGTTGGTTTCGGTTTCCTGGGCATCAGCATTATCTGGCCTATCTTCAACCAATTCATCCCCATCTTTTTACAGGCCGGTAATCCTGAGTTTGAGCGGCAGCTTTTAGAAGCAGGCCGTGAAATCCCCAAAGTCGTCGGGTTTGGCCTTTCGCCCGCATTGGCGCTTTTCATCATGACCTGGGACAACATCATCAATGTCTTTGTGCAGCCGTGGGTTGGGGCAAAAAGTGACCGCACCTGGAACCGGTTTGGCCGCCGCAAACCCTGGATTTTGCTGGGTGTTCCTGTTGCGGTCATTGGGTTTGTGCTAATTCCTTTTGCCCAAACGGCACTGGCCATGGCTGTGTTTATCCTCATCACCAACTTTGGGATGGCATTGTTCCGCTCGCCAACAGTCGCCTGGCTGGGCGATTTGTTCCCGGCGGATGATCGCAGCAAAGCAAATGGCATTATTAATTTGATGGGCGGCATTGGCGGCTTGCTGGCCTTTTTTGGCGGCGGTTTTTTGTTTGACAAAATGGGCCGGTCTGCACCATTTATCGGCGGGGCGGTGCTGTTAGTGGCGGCGGCGGCCGTTGCTATTTGGCGCGTAAAGGAACCGCGCCACATCACTTTAGACGGCCGTGACGAAGACGCATCGGTTGGCTCTGTGCTGGCAAACTTAAAACGGCTGTTTGCCGAAAAGGACAAAAGCGGGCTGTTTGTGTTGATGGGCATTTTGTTCTGGTTTATGGGGTTTAATGCGCTGGAATCTGGCCTCTCGTCGTTTGCCGTCTTTACGTTGGGTATTTCACCGGGGCAGGCTTCTATTTATGCCGGATCAGTGACGATTTCGTTTATTTTGTTTGCTGTGCCTGCCGGGCTGTTGGGAACAAGATACGGCCGTCGCCAAATCATCCTCATTGGGCTAACCGGACTTACCATCCTCTTCCTTCTGGGCTATTTCATCATTCAAAGTGCGCTCACCTTTGTCATCATGCTCGTCCTTACCGGCCTCTTTTGGGCTTGTGTCAACGTCAACAGCTTGCCGCTGGTGTACGACTACGGCGACGAAACCCAAATTGGCGCGTACACCGGCCTGTACTACTTTTCCTCCCAATCCGCGGCTGTGCTTGGCCCCACACTGGGCGGCGTTATGGTTGATGCGTTGGGCGACCAGTACCGGTGGCTGTTTGTGTTCAGCACCCTGTTTATGGCATTGGCCTGGGTGGTTATGACGCGCGTCAGCAAAAAAGCAAAGACGGCCGTTTAAATCTTTAATCATTTGTCCATTTGTCAATCAATCAGGAGAAACCTGCCATGTCAAATCTCATTCAAACGATGCAGCATGACCATGTTTTTGAAATTGTGTTAAATCGCCCGGATAAGCGAAATGCGTTGTCGATGGAAATGTGGGCGGCGCTGGACACGGCCGTTACCCAGGCAAACAACACCCCCGGCCTCAGAGCCGTCATTTTACGGGGTGAAGGCAAAGCATTCTCCGCCGGCGTAGACGTTTCCAACCTCCTGGGGCTGGCCGACGCCTACGGCCCCCATTGGCAAACCCGCATGCGCCGCATCACCGACGACTTCCAAAGCGTCCTGACTCATTTGGAGCGGCTGGAACTGCCCACCATTGCCCTGCTGCACGGCTACTGCCTGGGGCTGGGCATGGAACTGGCACTGGCCTGCGACATTCGCATTATGGCCAAAGGCACGCAGTGGGGGCTGCCTGAAAGCCGTCTGGGCATGATTCCAGACGTTGGAGGCACAACCCGGCTGCTGCGTCTGGTGGGGCCTGCCCGTGCCAAAGAAATTATTTTTACCGGCGCACGCTACCCTGCCGAATTGGCCGAAGCGTGGGGTGTGGTGAACTATCTGGTCGAAGAAGATGCGCTCATGACCAAAGCCAACGAGTTGATCGCGGAAATATTACCGGCCGCCCCCCTGGCTGTGGGCATGGCAAAGCGGGTCATTGATGGCATGGCCGACATTGATCGCGGCTTGCAGCTTGAAGGCTGGGCACAGAGCCAATTATTTAACACAGAAGATTTTTTGGAGGGGGCACAGGCGTTTATGATGCGCCGTTCACCGGAGTGGAAAGGGAAGTAACTGTATCAGTTATCGCGGGTTGCAGGTTGCAGGTTGCAGGTTTGCGGGTTGGTTACTTGCCACTTGCAGACTTGCCACCTGCCACTTGCAGACTTGCCACTTGCCACTTGCCACTTGCCACTTGCCACCTAATTACAAATACCCAATGACTGCCCCCGGATCATTGGCGCTGATGGTATCCACACCCCAGGCCAATAACGTGGGGTAGTCCCACCAAAAACCGCCGGGGGAGCAGGCGTAACCGGCCTGCTGAATGAGCTTCACCTCTTCTTTTGTCAAAAAATCAGTAAACGGGCTAAAGACGTCAACCGCCAGGCCATCAACGATGCGTAATGGGTTCAGGTAGCGTGACCCGTAGATGAAGCTGACCGTAATGTTGGGGTTGGCCTGTTTCACTCGCTGGAGGGCAAACTGGTCGAAGCTGGTGATGACGACGTTGTCTACCATGCCGTACGCTTCAATGAGGCGGACGGTGGCAATGTCTAGTTTGGGTTCAAAAACAGGGCCATGTTTTAACTCGATCATAAGGGGGGTGCCGGTCTTTTTCCCCCAATCGAGCACGTCGGTGAGGAGGGGGATGGCTGCCCCGGCGAAGGCTTCATCGAAATATGTGCCGACGTCGAGAGTTTGCAGAAATTCGGCCGTGTAGCTGCCTACCATGCCGGGATGGCCTGTTTTGGCTTCCAGTGTGGTGTCGTGAAAGACAACGACTTGTTCGTCGGCAGTGAGCTGTACGTCTAGCTCCACTATATCTGCGCCGGAACGAATGGCGGCTTCAAAGCTGATGAGGGTGTTTTCGGGGGCGATGGCCATTGCTCCCCGGTGACCAACCAGTAACGGCCGTCCATTTTTACGCACTCTTAAATCAAACATGGGTTATTCCTGTAAAAATTACGAATTACAAATTACGAAGCAGCTACGTTTGCCACCTGCCACTTGCCACTTGCCAAATTCCGATGTTATTCATCCAGAACAGCTTGTACGGATGCTTCCAGCGAGATACGGCCGTCTCGTACAGCTTGTTGGTAAGTCCGTGCCCACCGGGCTTTGAAATCACGTGCATGCTGAAGCTCTGCCAATGACAGGCGTGCCATTGGCCCAACATCATCCAGATAGCCCGTGGTGAAAAAGGTTTGTGCGGCCTGCTGCCAGTTATACGGAACACGGACAATGTGTGCCTGCCAGCCATTGTGGCGTGTCCAGGTAAAACGGCCGTAACTGGCACGCCGGTCGCCATCTCCCGGCAGCCCCACAGCGCCCACATTGACCACTTGTGTGCCATTTAACCGGCGAATAAAGGGCTGGTGGGTGTGGGCGGTGACAAACACGGCCGTTTCCGGTGCAATCTGTCTGGCAACTTCATCATCTGGCGTGTGGGCAAAAATGCCATCACGAATGCCACGCACAGAGGCATGGGTTACTGTGAGCGTACTGCCATCTGGCGCAGAAACGGCCGTTTGCAAAGGCAGTGCCCAAAGTTTAGCCACCTGCCCATTCATCTGCCGGTAAGTGTGCCAGCTAATCTGGTTAACACGAAACGTCAGGGGATCCACGTCAGCCAGATTGTCCCATTCAGCCACATACTCCTCGTGATTGCCCCGCACAACTTGCCACGCAGGCTGTGCCTGTACCTGCTGCCAACAAGCCAGGCTGTGTGGCAGACCATTGACTATGTCGCCATTCACAATAACAATGTCGGGTTGCCATTGGGAGATGTGTTGGGTAACGGCCGTTAATGCGGTCAGATTCCCATGAATATCTGAAAGAACTGCCACTTTCATGGAAAATGTCCTGCTCAATAATTGCCGTCTGTTTTGCCCAGTGTACTGGCTACAATTTGTGCCACTTTTTGGCGAACAACTGCCTCATCGGGAACGGCCGTGCCACTCAAAACAGCATTCGGGTTGGGCTGCATGGCCTGCAAATGCGTTTCACCAAGATGATTCACACCACACTGCGTACAAAACATCTCTTCTTCACCCGGATGCGCCAGCCCCATCTTCACCCGCATTGCCAACAATTTACGAATTTCTTCCGGCGGCATGGGGTTATATGCACCCAATTGGGCCAGCATAAACCGCATTCTGGCTTGCTGTTCCAGTGTTTCCAGACGCATAAAGGCCTGCATGGGGTCTTTACCAACTGTCAGAGAACCATGCCGCTGTAAAACAAGCCCATCATGATGCCCAATAAACTCCCGAATGGCGCGTACATTTTCTTCACTGGATGGGGTGGCATAAGCCGTGGTGGGAATCAGTCCCAAAAAGACAATCACTTCCGGCAGCAGGCAGTCGTTGAGTGGAATACCGGCAATGGATAAGGCCACAGCAATGGGGGGATGGGCATGGACAACGGCATTGATGTCTGGGCGCAGGCGGTAGGCTTCCAGGTGCATGGGCAGCTCGCTGGTGGGGCGCAGTTGGCGGGAACGGTGACGGCCGTAACCCAACATCCGCCCCTCCATATCCACAACCACCAAATCATCCGGCTCCAAAAGTCCCTTATGTAAACCCGACGGTGTAATAAGCACACGTTCCGCATCCAGCCGCACAGAAACATTGCCATCACTGGCCGCAATAAACCCTTTCTGGTACATCAACTGACCAATGCGCACCAGTTCTTCACGAAGTTGTTGTTCTGTTTTCCGCATATATCATCCTGAGAGAAATAAAGTAGAGATTAAGAGATTGGGAGATTGGAGATTGGGAGTTTAACCGTCCCAATCACCTCATCCCATTGCTAATTATTTTGCATAGATTCTGTTTTTTTCAATTCCGCCAGCAGACGGCCGGGCTTACCGTCAAATTCCCGCCAATCCAGTTTTTCCTGGGTCAAAGCCCAAAGCACATTGGTTAAAGTCAAGTTAACCGGCACGGGAATCCCCATCTCTTGCCCGGCTTTGGCAATCGCCCCATTGTGGTAAATGACCTCACTTTTATGCTTGCCAGAGAATAAATCAATGTGGAAGGAGGGCATTTTGTCACCGCGACCCTTTTCTACCAGACGGGCAAGCGTCGGTTTTAGCACAAATTTGGGTGCATATTTAACACCGGCGGCCAACTTTTTAGCAGGCACGCCGGGCAAATCAATAACCGGAATCCCTTTGGCTTCCATGACGGCTAATGTTTCTTGCAGCATGCGCAGTTCCAGTTCAAACATGGCATCAGAGTTGTAGATGATGCCGGGCGCACGGTTGAGAATGGCTGACGTGGCATTGCCGACGATGTTTAGGAAGGCTTTGCTCCATTTCATGGCGCGGTAATCTTTAATGGTTTCAGTAGAAACGGCCGCTTCCTTAAACAACGTCGCCCATTTCTTTACACTTTGCCCCTGAGCAACAGGTGCAACAGCCAGCCCCCTGTCCGTTCGCTCCACCACCAAATGATTAGGCGTGTCGCGACGTACAGGCATGGTAAACGCGCCGGAAATAACTTGCTCTGCACCAAAATGGTCTACAAGCGGCTTTTCCACACCAATGCCATTTTGCGTCGTCAAAAAAGTGACAGGGGTCTGGCAAAAGGCGGCTAACGGGTCAACGGCCTCCGCCAGATCGTAAGCCTTCATCCCCATAATAATGAGATCATAAATTTCTTTATCTAAAAAAGCCTGGGTAATGGAACTGCATGCATGGGGGTGGACACGGATTGTTTTGCCTGCTTCGGTAACGTCCAGGCCATTTTCGTTAATAATGGAGGCGGTCACTTCCCGGGCGACAAGGGTTACATCGTAACCGGCCTGAACCAGTTTTGCGCCCAGATACCCGCCGACTGCACCTGCTCCGTAAATTAAAATTTTCATTTTTGTTCTTCCAGTACAACTTATTCAGGTCTGTATTATTTCAGGCATCGTGTATCGTGCCTGGCGCGACCTGTGCAGACAAGGTTAGACGTTAATCATCACGCTTCTTGCCGAGCTGTGCGCCGATGATGTCGGCACGGCCGTTTACAAATTCCTGACTGCTCATGGCCCGTTTTCCGGCAAGCTGAAGCGTTTCTATCTGGAGCGTGCCGCTGCCTGTGGCCACCAGCAGTTTGCCATCTTGCATAAAAACGTACCCTGGGGGATTGCCGGACGAGTCGGCTGCCGGTACGGCGGTGATGATTTTTAGCATTGTCCCCTGCCAATAGGTAAATGCCCCCGGCCAGGGGGTCATGGCGCGGATGTGGCGGTCGAGGGAAACGGCCGTTTGCGTCCAATCCAACTGCCCCATCTCTTTGCGAATCATGGGCGCATACGTACTGGCGCTGTCGTCTTGCGGCTGCGGGGTAATGCGGCCAGCCAAAATATCATCCAGGTAGCGGCGGAGCATGTGGGCGCCAAGTTGGGCAAGTTTGTCATGCAGGGATGCGGCCGTTTCATTGGCGGCAATGGGAACAGCTTCTTTGACAAACATTGGCCCGGTGTCTAATCCCTCATCCATTTGCATGAGTGTCACGCCTGTTTCAGCATCACCAGCCATGATGGCATGTTGAATCGGTGATGCGCCGCGCCATCTGGGAAGCAGGGAGGCGTGTACATTCAGACAGCCGTGCGGCGGCAGATTTAGCACGTGGGGGCGCAATATCTGACCAAAAGCCGCCACGACAATGAGGTCTGGCTGCCACTGGCGCAGAGGCGCGGCGGCCTCTTCTGTGCGCAGGGATTTGGGCTGGTAAACGGGTATGTTGTGGGCGAGTGCAGCCACTTTGACGGGAGACGGCCGTAACTGCTTGCCACGTCCGGCAGGTTTATCTGGCTGCGTTACCACACCAACGACCGTTTGTGTTTCTATTAATGCTTGCAGTGTGGGTACTGCAAAGTCCGGTGTTCCCATAAATACAATTTTGCTCATAAATGCGATTCTAACATGGGCAAAGTGGCATTAGCAAACCAGCTTACACCTTTTATGTAAATCCCGGATTGACGTGGGTACGTTCACCCATTACAATGTTTTTGTCCTTTATCCCCTTTTCTGGCTTAAATAGGAGGCCTTCCATGACAGATGATTTTGAAAACACAAATGGTGATGAAGTACCCATTGATGATATGGGCGGTGGTGACAGTTTTGGCGGCGGCGGCTTTGACAGCGGCCCGTCAGATGATGATAAATTATGGGCACTGCTGGCTTATGTATTTACGCCATTGGTTCCAGTTATTATCATGCTCATGGCGGACAAGAAGGATCGGCCGTTTATTAAAGCCCACAACATGCAGGCACTGGTTTGGGGTGTCCTCAATGTTATTATCAGTGTGTTGATTGGCTGGCTCTTGTGTGGCCTCCCCTCTATTGTGATGTGGCTTGTTGGTATCTATTGGGGCTGGCAGGCCTACCAGGGACAAGAGGTAACGATTCCTGTTATCACAGATTTTGTAAAAGGTCAGGGCTGGGCCTGATTTGCTTGCAAGTGTTAGACTGGGTAAGGCGTATCGCAAGATGCGCCTTTTCTGTTTGCATGACCGG
>CAZRIB010000107.1:0-6089 GCA_964600035.1 uncultured Ardenticatenaceae bacterium
TTTCAACGGCGAAAAATACGAATGACAATGTTCAGCAAAATGGAGCCAAGCAGGCTCACCAGCAGCATGGTGGTGAGGGGAAAATAAATCTTGAAATTTTCGCCTTCGATGCGAATATCGCCCGGCAGATTGCCCAACCAGGGAAACAGCCGTGTGGCAAACAAAATGATCGCCCCGATAAAGGCAATTGCCAGACCAATAATGACCATTAAACGCCCAAATTCAACCATTTTCTATCCTCTATTCTTCAAACAAGCTGGGCTGGCTGGGCTTTGAATCTGCCTGCGCTGGCAGGGGAATGTTGAGATGGGTGTAGGCGTGGGGTGTGGCTACGCGGCCGCGTGCGGTACGCTCCAAAAAGCCAAGCTGCAGCAGGTATGGCTCAACCACGTCCATGATGGTGTCGCTTTCTTCGCTGATGGATGCGCCAATGGTGTCTAGCCCAACTGGCCCGCCGCCGAATTTTTCGATGATTGCGCGGAGTACGCGCCGGTCAAGGTTGTCCAGACCCAGATGATCAATTTCGAGGAGGTTTAGCGCGGCAACGGCCGTTTCCCCTGTAATTTTGCCCTCTGCCCGTACTTCTGCATAATCCCGAACCCGGCGCAGCAGACGCAGCGCCACACGCGGCGTCCCCCGCGAACGGCGCGCAATTTCAGATGCCCCTTCCGGCTCAATAGGCACATTCAACACACCAGCCCCGCGCGTTACAATTTGTTCCATGGCCGCCTGTTCATAAAACTCCATACGATAAACCGCACCAAAGCGGGCACGCAAAGGTGCAGTCATCAAAGCCAGCCGTGTTGTTGCGCCAATCACTGTAAATTTTGGCAGTTTCAGCCGGACGTTTTTAGCCCCTGGCCCTTTGCCCACCACTATATCCAGTACAAAATCTTCCATGGCCGGGTATAAAATTTCTTCAACAGCCCTGCCCAGACGATGCACTTCATCAATAAACAAAATATCGCCAGCACGCATGTTGGTTAAAATGGCGGCAAGGTCACCAGCTCGCTCAATGGCTGGCCCGGCTGTGATGCGGATGTTGACGTTCATTTCGTTGGCAACGACGTGGGCTAATGTGGTTTTGCCCAGACCTGGCGGCCCATGAAAGAGGATGTGGTCCAGGGATTCGCCGCGTGCTTTTGCCGCCTCAATGAGGATAGACAGGTTGGTTTTCAGGCGTTCTTGCCCGGTAAAGTCTGTGAGACGTTGCGGCCGTATCGTGGCATCGGCTCCGGCATCTTCGCGCTTGCGCTGCGGGGAAACGTGACGGTTGGGAGTTGTTTTTTCGCTCATAAGTTATTGGTTGCACCAGTAAAATCTCTGTGGAATTATACGATCACTGACCCGTAATGCGTAATCAGGTACAATGAGCTGGCTAGTACACGTAACCCGAAGTCCGTATACCGTTTTCCGACGAAATCACCAGAGGAAATGTACACAGAAAACGGGTAACGGAACACGGATGCTAACTTAGCCGCCAGTTAGGCAGTCAGCTAATAAGCTGAAATAGTGACAAGCTGAAACACCCATTAGGAGGACACAAACGATGGTGTATGAATCAAAACATCCGCTGGTAAAACACAAATTAACCCTAATGCGTAATCGAGCTACCAAGCCTAAAAAATTTCGTGAACTGATTCGCGAGGTTGCCATTATGCTTTGTTATGAAGCAACGGCCGATTTGGCAACAAAGCCCATTGAAGTAGAAACGCCGATGGGGACGGCTCAGGGAGTGGAATTAAGCGAAAAAATTGGCTTGATTCCCATTTTGCGGGCTGGTCTGGGCATGGTGGACGGTATTTGGGAGATGATGCCTGGCGCAGAAGTATGGCACATTGGCCTTTACCGGGATGAAAAGACACTGAAGCCAGTTTCTTATTACAACAAATTACCCACTGACCCGACAGTGCAAGTCTGTCTGGTGCTTGATCCGATGTTGGCAACAGGCGGGTCTGCTATTGCCACGATTGATATTTTGAAAAAGTGGGGTGCAGAGCGGATTAAATTTGTGGGTTTGCTGGCTGCCCCTGAAGGCATTGCCGCGCTGCAAAAAGCCCATCCTGATGTACCGATTCATGTCGCCCAAATTGATTCTCACTTGAATGAGATAGGTTTTATTGTGCCGGGTTTGGGTGATGCGGGTGACAGGCAGTTTGGTACGGGCTGATTTGGAGCGGTGACAGGGTGACAAGGCGTAAGGTGCACTATGTTTGCACTTTTTGTTTTGGACACAGATTTTCAGGATTAACGCAGATTATTTTGTAATTATGTCAATTTCATCCTGAGAATCAGCGTTAATCTGCGTCCCTTTTTGTGCTTTTCTGAAAATTGCAAAGATAGTGGTAAGGTGTTTTGCCGGTTACTCTGTCATCAAATTGACTTGCCACCTTCTTCTTGAAACTGATATGAGTTACTTTGTTGTATTCGCTGCTGCTTTTGCTGTTTCCGCGCTGGCGACACCGTTGGCACGGTGGTTGTCGTTTCGTTTGGGGACGGTGGCGGAACCGGGCGGGCGGCGTAAGCACAGTGGTTTGATGCCCACACTGGGGGGGCTGCCGCTGCTGCTGGCTTTTTTGGTGGGGGTGGCGTTGGTGTATTGGCTGCTTCCTCCGGAAACGGCCGATGATGCCCGGCGGCTGCGTGGGGTGGTGCTGGGCAGTGTGATTGTGGTTTTGGGCGGCTTTATTGATGACCGCTGGGAGCTGCCTGCTGTGCCGCAGTTTGCCATTCAATTTGTCGGGGCGGCTGTGGCGATGTCTCACATTATTTTTATTGAACTGTTTGCCAACCCTTTGCCGGTTACGGCCGTATGGCATACGCCGCCGTTAAGCTGGGTGTTTGAGCTGCGTGCTAACAATGAGGTGTGGATTTGGCGGCCGTTGGCCTTGTTTCTTTCCCTGTTTTGGATGATGGGCATGATCAATACGGTGAATTGGCTGGATGGTCTGGATGGGTTGGCGGCAGGTGTGGGGACGATTGCTGCGCTGTTGTTTGCCTGGCACAGTTACCGGCTGGGGCAAACGGCCGTTGCTGCTTTTCCTCTGGTGCTGGCCGGTGCATTGTTAGGCTTCCTCATTTACAATTTTGCGCCAGCCAAGATATTTTTGGGGACAGCCGGCGCCTATTTTTTGGGCTATCAATTGGCAACGCTTTCCATTTTAGCACCTGCCAAATATTCCACTGCGCTGTTGGTGATGGCCGTGCCCATTATGGATGTGGCCTGGCAAATTATTCACCGGCTGCGCATGGGGAAAAATCCGCTGCGGGGGGATCGGGGGCATTTGCATTTTCGCTTGTCTGACGGGGGGCTGCCCACAAGGCGAATTGTGCTTGGATATTATGGTGTGTCGGCGGCGTTTGGACTGGTGGCTGTGTTGGCTGTTGGCCCATTGGTGAAGCTGGGGGTGCTGCTGGTGCTGGGAACGGCCGTTTTCTTGCTATTGGCCCGGCTTAGCCGTCATTCTGTTCGCCAGAGTTAGGTATACTGCGCCTGGAATCTGCTGTAACAAACGTTGTAAGAAAATCGACATAGACTGAGGGCAAGTTGGGAAGAATGTACTAATTCGGTGTGATGGTTTCATTAAAAAACCCCATTTTGATATGTGATTTACTTTACAACTTTAGAGCAATGGCTTAAATAGGTGCATCCCTGCTGCCTGGGTTAACATTGAAAGCAGCAGTGGCAGTAAGAAGAAACCTTCAAGCGTACATTGTTGAAATGAAAATTAATCTGTAGTGTGCGAGATTGTATTGTGAGGGTTAAGAATGATTCAAAAACAGACAGCAACATTTAATAAAGTTCCATTTGTGCTGCAAACAACGCCCCCACCAGACCAAATGAAAATTACGATTATGCGGCAAATATATGGCCTGAAGCGTGTGTTGAAGCGGATGTCTTCAACAAAATCAGTGGCTTTGGACCAGATAACATTGGAGAAGCTTTCTCGAATTAGAGAATTGAATTAAACGATTTTGTTTTGGTTGGTTATGATGGCAAAAGGTCGGTTTGAATACCGGCCTTTTTTGTTTGGAAACGGCCGTTTCCCCCTAACAAATACACATAACCCGAAGCCCGTAGCCCGAAACCTGTATACCGTTTTCCGATCACTGAATACAAATACTAATACGGCAGCTCCAGCGGTTTGCGTTCCATCAATTTTTTATAAGCGTTTCGCCACAGGGATGGCTTTCTGGTCATCGACTTTATTTGAATGTCCGCAAACCGGGGGAACAGATCCGCCAGCAGTTCTGGCAGTAAGTCCCAGGCATCATTGCGAATGACATCATCGATATTGGCGGCGGCTTCGGCCGTCCACTCCCATTCGCGCAAAAAGCGTTCCGACTTCATCCAGTAGCCGCGTTTTTCCCAGGCCTTGGCGGTTTGGTCAGTGCCTTCATAAATTTCACGCAGCAAAAAAACAAGGATGGCTGCCATATCTTTGGCTTCGTCATCAACAGTTGGTTTTTGCAGAAGACGGCGCAAAATTTCGGCAATGCTGCGCCGATGGTGGTTTCTGATTTTTCCCGGATTATCCGGGTTTATGACTCTTGACATATCTTTCCCTTGGGTTGGTTGAACGAGCGGGGATATTAACACGGCCGTTTCCCTCTGCCAACCATAACCAGGAATTCATGCCATTTATCATAGCGAATTTTGCTAATCTCTGTTTTAATTACAGCATAGATTTCAGCAACGTGTTTATACAAAACCAGCACCACACAAGTACACGTATTTAGCCAATTAAAGGGAAGGTAAAGATGCAAATGAAAGATGTTTTGGGACTCATTTTGGGCGGAGGCGTGGGGTCGCGACTCTATCCTCTTACATCAGAACGGGCTAAACCGGCCGTGCCTTTGGCTGGCAAATACCGTTTGATAGACATTCCCATGAGCAACTGCCTGCATGCCGGGATTGAAAAAATAGCCATTTTGACACAGTTTAACTCTGTGTCGCTTCATCGCCATATTTGGAACACCTACCATCGGGATCAATTTACAGCAGGATGGGTGCAGGTGTTGGCGGCCGAGCAAACGTTTGAAAATAAAGATTGGTATCAGGGAACGGCCGATGCCGTGCGCAAGCAGTTGGTAGAGATTCGGGAAGCCAATGCCAAATATGTTCTCGTTCTTGCTGGTGATCATTTGTATCGCATGGATTACCGCAAATTTGTGGAATATCATGTAGAAACAGGGGCAGATGTGACGATTGCCGTGCAGCCGGTTGGCCGTGATGTGGTTTCTGGTTTGGGGGTGCTTAAGCGGGGTGAGGACGGCCGTATCACAAAATTTGTGGAAAAACCGAAAACTGAAGAGGCATTGGCAGATTTGGTGAGCGGGGATGACCCGGAACGGCCGTTTATGGCCTCAATGGGCATTTACGTCTTTGAAACCAAAGTGCTTTTTGAGCTTTTAGAAAAAGACGGTGATGACTTTGGCAAACACATCATTCCCGCCGCCATGAAAACCAAACGGGTTATGGGCTATGTTTTTAATGGTTATTGGGAAGACATTGGAACCATTGCCCGCTTCTTCAAAGTCAATCTGGATATGGCTAAGCGAGATGCACCTTTTGACTTTTATGATGCAGACCGTCCCATTTACACCCATGCCCGCTTCTTGCCTGCTTCAGAAGTTCACGAATCCCGGTTAGACGATGTGCTTTTAACAGATGGCTGCCGCATTGTTAAAGCCGACATTAGCAATGCCGTTGTGGGTTTGCGGTCCATTATTAAAGAAAATGTGCAAATGAAGGAATGTGTGTTGATGGGGGCAGACCATTACGAAACGGCCGAAGAGCTTATTCACAACCGCCAGCTTGGCATTCCCGACATGGGCGTTGGGGAAGGGTCAATCATTCGCCGGGCGCTCATCGACAAAAATGCCCGCATAGGCAAGAATGTAACCATTCGCGCCATTGACAACCGCCCTGATGAAGATCATGAGAACTGGGTGTCGCGGGAGGGCATTGTCATTGTGCCAAAAAATGCCATCATCCCGGATGACACGGTTATTTAATCAGTAAGTGTATTTATGGGGAAGCCTGCCACTTTATGTAGCAGGCTTTTTTTATTTATGGGGTAGGTTCT
>CAZRIB010000107.1:6189-10660 GCA_964600035.1 uncultured Ardenticatenaceae bacterium
TGGGGAAGCCTGCCACTTTATGTAGCAGGCTTTTTTTATTTATGGGGTAGGTTCTCTAGCTGTGGCCGGTGTCCTCACCGCGCCACTAGCGGTAAGTGTATTTATGGGGAAGCCTGCCACTTTATGTAGCAGGCTTTTTTTATTTATGGGGTAGGTTCTGTTACGGCCGTTTCAATATATTGGGCTGCCGATTCCGGCGTTTTGAAGGGGCTGGCCACATTGGCATAAATGTGGACGAGTGCTTCTCCTGGTTCAACATTGGCTGGAAACCAACCGTGTCCGGCGATAGGGGGGTGGACAGCCCCACATAATCCTTTTCCCGCAATTTTGGGGAACTGCCAGATTATCCAATTACAAACATCGGATAAGGAGAGCGTGGTTGGTTGCTCTTTGCTAAGCTGAATATCAGCCAGTGTGAAGAAGTCGCTGCTCATTTTCCCTCCATTAGCTCTTTGCTGCTTCTAAAGATGCTATTGTTTGACCAATTGTAAAAATGCTGCCGTATCAGTTAAATTTTCGAAAATGAAATCTGGCTGGAACTGCCGAAGCTGTTCGACAGAATAACGGCCAGTAGCCACAGCTACGGCCGTTGCTTTGCCTGCACGGGCACACAAAATATCAGCCGGTGTGTCCCCCACAACCAGCATATTGTACCCGTCGAATTGCTGCCTGGTCAACTGAAATGCGCGCTTTTTTGCAATGAAAGGCAGCGCATTTCGGTCAACATGGTCAGACCCAAACGCACCAATTTGGAACAGGTCGGGATTAATGCCTGCGGCGGCCAGTTTGAGGGGGGCTGTCTGGCTGCTGTTTCCTGTGAGCAGTCCCAAAACAATGTCTGGCAAGCTGTTTAGCGATTCCAAAAGTTGGGGGATGCCTGGGCAGGGGGTCATGCTGTGTTGTGGGAAGATGACACGGCCGTGTTCGGCCATTGCCTGAAAAATGGCGGGCAGCTTTTCTGCCACTTCTGCGGCGGGGATGTTTACGGCCGTTAATAAGTCTGTCACAATGCGCTGGTCGGTTTTGCCGTCCATCCGGTAGGAGTGGACGGGGCCAGTTGTGCCAAATAAATCTTGCAAGGCCAACATCATGGCCTCACGGCCTGCGCCGTGACTTTGGATAAGTGTGCCGTCAATGTCAAATAAAATGAGCCGCATAATGGTCATTATAAGGCTAACAGCCGTGCCATTTCTGGCCAGATTGGTTTGGCAGGCATGGGGCGCGGCGGTACGGCCGTTCCCATCTCAATGCCGCGTTCTTTCAAAATGGTTTTAATTGCGCCGATTCGTGCCCCGGCTGGCATTTGGTCGAGCAGCAAGTTGATTAATTTTTGCTGCTGGCGTGCCTTGTGGAGATCGCCTTCGCCAAAAGCTTGGGTGAGGGCGACGAATGGCTCTGGAACGGCCGTACTTAACCCGCTAATCAAGCCATCTGCGCCCAGCGCCAATGAACCAAGTGCAATGCGCTCGTTTCCAGCCAAAATGATGGCGTACTCCGGTGCAGCATCAATAAGCTGGCGGATGATTTGAGCGTCACTCCGGCTGGTTTTTACGCCAGCCACCGACGGGATTTGTTCGGCCGCGCTTGCCAGCAGGGAGGGCGTGATGCCATTAACGGCCAGGTGGGGGATGTCGTACAGCAGCAATGGGGTGTCGGGAACGGCTTCGGCGATGGTGTGGTAGTAGGCCAGCAAGCTTTCTTCGTGCATGCCGTAAAAGTAAGGGGTGACGACGGCGATGGCATCGGCATGGTGGGCGGCGGCGTGTTTGGCCAGGGTGATGGTGTCGCTGGTGCGGTTTGCGCCTACGTGGATGATGACCGGGAGTTTTTTGTTAACGGCCGTTAATGCGGTTTCTGTCAATCGCTGCCGTTCGGTTACATCCAGTAAAATACCTTCACCTGTCGTGCCGCCCACAAACAGGCCGCTGGCCCCTCTTGTTGTCAAAAATTCAACAAGTTGGGGAATAACGGCCGTATTCACCCGATACCCGTCATCATCCAGCGGCGTGGCCATTGCCGGTGTTGTCCCAAAGCGCAATTCTCTTTTTAATGATGCAATTTTCGTTCGCATAAAAGCACCTGTTTTTTGTAAGCTGCTTAATTCAGCTTGAACTTTTGCTCTGCATCTGTCAGGGCAGCTTCAAACAAGTGCAAGCCTTCTTCCACCAATGGCCGGGGAATATTTAGCGGCGGTGTCATGCGGATGGCATTTTTACCGCAGGGAATGAGCAGTAAGCCATGTTCAAAAGCGTGTTGAATGATGTGGTTGCGCAGTTCAACGGCCGCTTTTTTACTCGTGCGGTCCTGAACAAATTCAATGCCAATCATCAAGCCCCGCCCGCGAATATCGCCAATGGAGGGGTGGCGGCTTTGCATTTCAGCAAGGGCATCCATGATGAACTCGCCCGTTTCTTCCGCTTGCTGGAGAATGCCTTCTTTTTCTATGACTTCCAGCGTGGCCAGAGCAGAAACGGCCGCAACCGGATTGCCACCATACGTGCTGCCATGCGCACCCGGCCCCCAAACCATATGTTCCTTTTTGGCAATAATGCCGCCAATAGGCATACCGCTGCCTACCCCTTTGGCAAACGTCACAATGTCGGGTTCAACGCCTTCGTGTTCAATGGCCCACCATTTGCCGGTGCGGCCAGCGCCACTTTGAATTTCGTCCACCATCAGCAAAATGCCGTATTTATCTGCCAGTGTGCGCAGTTTTGCCAAAAAACCGGGCGGCGGCACAATGTAACCACCTTCTCCCTGGATGGGTTCAATCAGGATGCCGGCAATATCTTCTGGCGGGACCATGTTGGCAAAGAGATGGTTTTCAATGTAGTTGATGACGGCTTGCCCTGCATCTTCGTCGTTTTGCCTGTGCAGGACATCCCGGTAGGGGTTCGGGTAGGGTGCGTGGTAAACTTTGACGCCTTCCTGATATTTGCCGCGTTGGACGGCTTTGCTGGCGGTGAAGGAGAGGGAGCCGAGGGTACGGCCGTGGAATGCCCCCAGAAAGCCGATGAATTTGGTGCGGCCCGTTTTGTACATGGCTAATTTAATGGCCGACTCAACGGCTTCTGTGCCGGAGTTGCCAAAATATATTTGGGTGTTGGGCATGGGGGCGATGGCCTGTAATTTTTCGGCCAGCTCAACTGCTTGGGGGTAGAAGAAGTCGGACAGGCAAATGTGCCAGAATTTGTCTAGCTGGCTGCGAACGGCTTCGACGACGGCGGGGTGGCGGTGGCCTACGTTTAGCACGGCAACGCCTGCCATGAAGTCGATGTAGCGACGGCCGTCTACATCCCAAAGTTCAGACCCCTGTGCATGGTCAACAACCAGCGCATATTCTCTTGTATAGGATGGCGACAGGCTGGCCATGTCTCGTTGAATAATGTCTAGCCCGACGGGACCTGCGGTATCGAGTGAAAAATTCATCATTGTCTCCTTGTCTGATCGTGTGATTCTGTGGGTGGGAATCATTCTGGTTCAATTGTGAAACGAAGCGGAAACCCTTCCAGGGCGGCAGCAAATTGTGCTTTGCCTACTCGCTTTTGGGCTTCAGAAAGGGGATATGTGCCTACGTGGGCGGCGCCGTGGGTGTGGGCTACAAAGGTGACGTGTTCTGCAGCCAAAGGGGTAAGCTGAAAGACGCGCTGCAAAATGACGATGACAAATTCATAGGGCGTGACATCGTCATTGTGGATGACCACACGCACCATATCTTCTTGTGTCGTTTCGGCGTCAGATATGGGTTGTTGTTTAATATCTGGAAGCATGGGCTTTGATTCACCTGTAAATTTTGCGTTGACCATTGTACCTGAACTGTTACGGCTATTACAATGCGAAAGTAGTTGGGTTTTTGCCGGTCTTGCGACAAAGGGAACGGCCGTTGCGTAAAGCCTGACAGAAGCATCACCTCTTTATTCATCTCAATCCATTAATCATGAAATACCTATATCTCAAGGAAGGAAAAGATGGCAGCAGAAAAAAGAAGTTCAATTATTGGCGGCATCATCTTGATTTTAATTGGGGGGCTGTTTTTACTTTTGCAGTTCTTCCCTGAATGGGCCGCCCAATTCAATATGTCCCGGCAGTGGCCATTGTTAGTAGTTGGCGCGGGAGTTGTCTTTTTTGCAGCGGCCGTTTTAGGCACAAAGCCGTTGGTTATTCCCGGCAGTATCATTACAGGCATTGGCGGCATTTTGTATTACCAAAATTTAACCGGCAATTGGGCAAGTTGGGCATATATTTGGGCATTAATTCCGGGTTTTGCCGGTGTGGGCAATGTGCTGTTGGGCATGATGAGCAAAGAAGAGCGGTACGCTTTGCGCTATGGCTGGCGGCTCATTGGATTTAGTGTGGTGGCGTTTATTGTGTTTGGAGCGTTGTTTGGTGGTTTTGGAAAATGGGGCGATTACTGGCCTGTGTTGTTGATTGGGTATGGCTTCTGGCTGTTGGTTAGGAGCCTTTTGCGTCG
>CAZRIB010000108.1:0-10635 GCA_964600035.1 uncultured Ardenticatenaceae bacterium
TTACGACTGTTTGTTCACTTTCGTGTGAAACATTTCCTCTAAATAGGTAATAATGGCCTGAGCCACATTAATTTGTGTGGTTTGTTCAATTCCTTCTAGCCCAGGTGATGAGTTTACCTCCAGCACCAATGGCCCTCTGGGTGACTGGATAATATCTACGCCAGCGACTGCCAGGTTGTGAATTTTTGCCGCTTTTAAGGCAAGGGCTTGTGTTTCGGCGTCTGGGTTTATGGGCACGGCCGTTCCCCCTCTGTGTAGGTTTGCCCGATATTCTCCAGTCGGGGCACGCCGTTCCATGGCCGCCACACAGCGCCCCCCCACAACAAATATACGCCAATCACGCCCGTTACTTTCAATGTATTCCTGAACCAAAATTTGTTGGCGCAGTCTGTGAAGCTTGTCTATTACGGCGGCGGCAGTAGCCAGGTTTTTAGCCAAAATAACGCCTTGTCCTTGTGTGCCCTGAATAATTTTCACAATGACGGGCGTGCCACCAACAGCAGCAACGGCCGTTGCCAGTGCTTTTTTTTGGCCAACAACGGCCGTTTTGGGGATAGGCAGCCCGGCATAGGCCATGAGCTGTAAGCTGTGCAGCTTGTTGCGAGAACTGGCAATGCCTTCACTGGCCGCGGTGGTAAGAACGCCCCGGGCTTCAAATTGGCGCACAACTGCCAGTCCATAATCGGTGATGGATGCGCCAATACGGGGGATAATCACATCGACTGGCGGCAAATAGGCAACGGCCGTTCGTTCAAAATTTGGCGTAAACATGGGCACATTGCGGATGAGTTTGATGGTGTCTGTGGGCTGGTTGGAGATTTCCACAGAAACGGCCGTTGTCTCCAGCACCACCACATCGTGGCCCCGCTGTGCTGCCGCCTCCATTAATTTACGCGTGCTGTAAAGCGCCTGATTTTGGGAAAGAATACCAATTCTCATAAAGCAACGGCCGTTATGTAAGCCACAAGAAGTAAATAAATATCAAGACCACCATTTCATTGTGGTTTACTCAGGGAAAACGAGATAACCGATGTTATCCCAATTCAAATTACCTTCTCGTTTTCACCTACAAGCGACAACAATTCAGGAATTTCCTGAATGCGCCAAAAAGAACTTTTACCATACAAACCTTCAGGGTCAAAAATGACCGGAACCAAACCGGCCTGCTCAGCCCCATGCCCATCGGCATAATAATTATCCCCAACATAAACACATTTACCGGCAGCCAACCCCGAAAACTGAGCCACCGCATGGTCAAAAATGCGCCGGTTAGGCTTCCAATAACCAATCTCACCTGCAGACAGCACCAGGTCAAAAATACCATCCAGCCCCAACTCTTGAACCTGCTCATGCAGAGGATGGCTTCTGTTTGAAACCAACCCCACAATAAACCCCATCTTTTTCAACATCAAAAGTGTTTCTCTTGCACCTTCCGCCAGGGAAACCTCCGGCTGGTATTCATTACCAAACCAATCGCGAATTTCCTGGGCACGTTTCTCATTTTGGACTGTCACATTGGCTGTTTGCAGCAGCAATTTTGAGTAATGAAGCCAAAAATCCTCCGGAGACAGACGTGCCATATCTTGCTGCACCAACTCTTCATGTCCCCAGTAATGATGTGCCCATAATTTAATGCGCTTTTCGTCTGCCGGAGTTATCTCAATGTCATAAGCCCGGGCCAGATTAATAAAGGCTTCTGTGGGTGACGGGTTGGTCAATCGCAATGTGCCGTCCAAATCAAAAAAGATGGCTTCAAATTGTGTGTTCATTTGCTTGCGTACTCCTGCAAATTTTTTTTGTGGTTTATCCAAAACTGTTGTAACGTGCAGTTGTTTGTATTTCAACATTTCAGCTTGTTAGCTGACATATTGATCGCCTGTTAAAAAGAATGGTGAAGTATAGGCGATAAAAGGCAAGTTGTGAAATCTTCCTGAAAATAAAGATTGATGGTTAAAAACTCGCCATTCATTTGTCCTATGCGGCACGGCCGTTACGTTGCCTCCCCTCCTCGTTCTCGTTACAATCCCCTGCTTATGCCTGTTTATGACGAGGAATAAAATGGAAGAGATAAAAACATATGTCATAGTGCCCACCTACAACGAGGCAGACAACATCAACGATTTGGTTACACAATTACTGGCTTTACCCGTTTCACTGGGTGTCATCGTCGTTGATGATAATTCGCCAGATGGAACCGGCCAAATGGCTGACACACTGGCAGAACAGAACCCAGAGCGTGTGCATGTCATTCATCGGGAAGGAAAGCTGGGACTGGGAACAGCTTACCTGGCCGGGTTTAACCTGGCCTTAAATGAACTGGATGCGCAATTTATCATGACGATGGATGCCGATTTTTCTCATCATCCCCGGTACATTCCGGCAATGATTGACATGGCAAAAGAAAAACACGTTGTCATTGGCTCGCGCTATGTGCCAGGCGGCGGCCAACGCCATTGCACCTGGAAGCGCATCTTGTTAAGCCGGGGCGCAAATTTGGCCGCACGCCTCTCTCTGGGGTTGAAAGCGAAAGATGCAACGGCCGGTTTTCGTTTGTACCGCCGCGAAGTGTTGGAATCCATTCCACTAGATGAAATTTTTTCCAGCGGCTATTCATTTCTGGTTGAAATGATTTTTATGTGCCAACGTCGCGGCTGGCAAATTGGTGAAGTCCCCATTATTTTTGAAGACCGCCGTGCCGGCACAACGAAAATCTCCCGGCAGGAAGTTTTCAAAGCACAATATACGCTGCTGCGCCTGTTTATTCGCCGCATTCGTGGTGGTGAACCGCGCCGCCCGGCTATTCCTGTAAAAAAACTGTCAGATTCCCAATGATTTACGTGACATGCAATTTATGCGGGCACGATGATTATAAAGTGCGTTTTCCCGCAACAATAGAGGGTGACATGCAGGCGGTGGTGGATGCCTTTCGTTGTACCAGTCCGGGGTATGGCCATCATCCGCAAATTGTGGAGTGCCGCAACTGTGGGTATGTCTATGCCAATCCGCGTTGGACTGAGGATGATTTGTTGGGGGCATACACGGCCGTTGAGGATAAGGTGTATGTATCTGAACGGCAAGGCCGCGAATTGACCTTTCGTAAGCATTTGCAGGCAATGGAAGCGTATACCGGAGTGGGTAACGGCCGTAAACTCCTCGACGTAGGGGCATACATTGGCGTATTTGTAGAAATAGCCAAACAGGCCGGCTGGGATGCCTGGGGAGTAGAACCGTCCGAATGGGCGGCAAAACTGGCGCAACAACACAACCTGAACGTGATACAAGGCACACAAGACACCGCCCCATTCTCCAACAGCACCTTCGACGTCGTGACAATGTGGGACGTTATCGAACACGTACCAGACCCCAACCATGAAATACACCGTGCCTACGAACTGCTCAAGCCCGGCGGCTGGCTGGTTGTCCACACAATGGATATAGACAGCCTCATGGCCCGGCTGATGGGCTCCCGCTGGCCCTGGTTGATGGATATGCACATCCATTACTTTAGCCAAAAAACATTGGGGCAAATGCTTGTCCAAAATGGCTTTGAAGTAGCGTGGTCTGGTGCACAAGGCCGTTATTTACGGCTCAATTACCTCGCAGACCGGCTGAGAGCATTCAGCCGCCCCTTGGGTACTGTTGCCACAACCCTCATCAATGGCTTAAAGTTAAACCACATTGCCGTTCCGGTAAATTTTGGCGATTTGTTTACCGTTTATGCCCGGAAGATTGGTGATATGGAGATTGGAGATTAGAGATTGGCAAAAATCTCGCTTTATCTTGCGTTTCCAATCATGTAACGACGCAGAAATTCCACTCTCCAATTACCTTCATAACCTTTGACCATAACCCATGACAACAAAACGACTGTTTTCTGCCTTGCTGGTGATTGCTTTGTTTGCGATGGCTGTCCGGGAGACGTTAGACCCAGATATGTGGTGGCATTTGCGAACAGGCGAAGCCATTTTGCAGCATGGTATCCCCCGTTTTGACATTTTTTCTTTTACTGTAACAGGGCAGCCCTGGACAACGCATGAATGGTTGTCGCAGGTGATTATGTGGCTGGTGTACCGGCTGGCCGGTTTGCCTGGGCTGATGGTTGTGTTTGCCGGGTTCATTGCGCTGACGTTTTGGCTGGTTTATGCCGTTTGTGAGGCACGGCCGTATCTGGCAGGGTTTGTTACACTGTTGGCCGCTATCACATCGGCCATTGTTTGGGGGGCAAGGCCGCAAATTTTTAACATGCTGCTGATGGCGGCATTTATTCATGTGGTGGAACGGGTGCGGCTTGGCCAATGGCCTGTGCGCCGGTTGTGGCTGCTGCCGGTGCTTATGGTGGTGTGGGCCAACTTGCACAGCGGCTATTTGCTGGGTGTGGTTGTGTTGGGCACGTACCTGGTTGGCGATGGGGTGCAGCGCATTTGGCAGCCGGAAGATGAACGGCCGTTAACCTGGCACGGGCTGTGGGTGCTGGCTGGCGTAACGGCCGTTTCCTTTCTCGCCGCCGCCATTAACCCCAGCGGCGTTTCCTTGTGGGTCTACCCCTTCCTTACCCTGGGCAGTCCTGCCATGCAAGCCTTCATTCAGGAATGGCACTCCCCCGATTTTCACCAAAGCTATTTTTGGCCGTTCATTGCCCAAATTTTTCTGGGAGCGGTCGCATGGGCTTACAGCTTCCGGCGGCCAACAGCGAGCGACTTGCTGCTCTTTTTGGGAACAGCGTTTGCCGGACTGGTATCTGCGCGGCACATTCCTTTGTTTGCTGTGGTGGCCGTGCCCATTGTTTCGCGCCATTTGGCGGGGGCGGTTGGGCTGGTGGACTTGCAGCGTGATGATGCGCCTGTTTCACCAAAGCAGGGGCGGTTGAACACGGGTTTGCTGGTGGCGGTGGTATTGCTGGTGTTGGTGTGGACGGCCGTAAAAATTAGCCAAAATGAAACCGCCATTGCCGAACGTTATCCGGTAACGGCCGTTGATTACCTGCAAGAGAGTGGATTAGCACAGGCACGCGGCTATAACAGCTACAATTGGGGCGGCTATTTAATCTGGCGCGGCATACCTGTTTTTGTAGACGGCCGTGCCGATGTTTACGGCGACGATTTCCTGTTCTTCTACCGGCTGGCCTTTGATGCCACGCCCCGTTGGCAAGAGCCATTAACCACATACGACGTAGATTATGTATTAATGGAACGAGGCAGCCCCCTGACCGCCTTGTTAGCCAATGAACCGGGTTGGCAGTTGGTTTATCAGGACACATTGGCAGAAGTGTACATCAGGAATGATCAAGGATTAATGATTAAAAATTAAAGTGCAGGGTCAAGGCATCTCTATACCCAACCTTCAATCATTAATCTTCAATCTTCAATTATGACTCATTCATTCTCACTAGAGACACCACGTGCCTGCGGTGCACCAGCAAATGAATGAAATGGAGCGCCGCCTTCCCAGGCGGCACACGGCCAGCAGGGATGCTGGCGCTCCATTCATAGAGGAGCATAGAGATTGGAAAGTGAAAATTGGTCATTGACCATCCGCCGCGATTTACTGTGGATTCTTTTATTGAGCGGCATTGTTCAGGCATTGTGGGGTGTGCGGCTGCATCATCCCGCCTATTTTGATGCCTATTACTACACAGTAGGCGGGCAAAATTTGGCAAATGGACAGGGCTTTACGGCCAATGTCATTTGGCAATATCTGAATGCACCAGATGGTCTGCCTGCACCTACTTTCACCTATTGGATGCCGCTGCCTGCTTTGTTGGCCGCATTGGGTTACAAAGTGACGGGCACTTTTCGGGGGGCACAAGCCCCATTTTGGTTGATGGCATCACTTCTACCACTGCTTTCCTATTTAATTGCCTGGCGGTTGTCGCGGCAGCGTTGGCAGGCAGTAACGGCCGCATTGTTTACGATGGCTGGCGGCTATTATGCAGCGTACTGGGTTCAACCTTCCACATTTGCCTTATTTGGTTTTGTGGGGGGGCTGTTTTTGCTGGTGTTGGCAGTGGCAGTGGAAAGGGAAACGGCCGTTCATTGGGCTGCTGCCGGTGTGCTGGCCGGTTTAGGACATCTTGCCCGCGCCGATGGGCTGCTGCTGGCTGGCGTGGCCGGTTTATTGTGGCTGCATTTGTTTATAAAACGGAGATTGGAGATTGGAGATTGGCGAATACGTAACTATCAATCTCTAATCTCCAATCTTGTTCTTTTTGGCCTTGGCTATTTGTTGGTCATGGGTGGCTGGTTTTGGCACACCTACCAACTTACTGGCCGTCCCCTCTCTACTGCCGGTACGCAGACCATCTTTTTAACGCAATATAATGACGTGTTTGCATACGGCCGTTCCTTTACACTGGCCGATTACCTGGCCTGGGGTTGGTGGAACATTTTGCAGTCCAAAGTAAAGGCTGTTTGGCTGGCATTACAAACCTTTGTGGCTGTTACTGGCCTGACGGCATTTTCCTTTTTTACGGTTTGGGGTTGGATTCGTTATGGTCGCAAGCAGGAGACAAAGCTGTTTTTACGGCCGTTTACCTGGTACACCATCCTGCTTTATACAGTCATGAGCCTTATCTTTACCTTTCCGGGTCAGCGTGGCAGTTTACTGCACTCTTCTACTGCCTTGTGGCCCTGGTCTATGGCGCTGGCTGTGGGTGGGGTGGATGCGGCCGTAGATTGGATTGCCGCCCGCCGCCGTTCATGGCGGCCAGAACAGGCGAAACGCATTTTTGCGGTGGCGTTTGTCGTGATGGTGTGGGTGATTAGCTGGGCGGTGTCGCAGCGGCTGCCATTGGGTGATGAGGAAGCGGCCGTTTATGAGCAGGTGGCGGCCATGCTGCCACCAGATGCTGTTGTCATGTATGGCGCACCGGCAGATTTCCATTATCACACCGGGCTGCCTGCCATTGCCACGCCGGCTGAGCCGCTGCCCGTTGTTTTGCAAGCGGCCGACAGGTACGGCGCGGCTTATTTACTGCTAGACCCGGACAGGCCGCCGCCGCTTGATGGTTTGTATGAGGGCACAGAAACAAACGGAAGGATTGTAAAAATTTGGGAAGCAGATGGCTACCAGCTTTACCGGTTGGATGGAGACGGATCGTAGATGTCGCGGATGTTGTGGATGTTACGGCTGAATAAGCGGGCTGTGTGGCTTGTAGGCGGGTTGTCGGTAACGGCCGTTGCCTTGTATGTGCTGGTGGCGGCACAAATGAGCCAGCCAGGTTTTCCACTGGATGATGCCTGGATTCATCAAACGTATGCGCGTAATTTGGGGGTAAACGGCCGTTGGGAATATGTGCCCGGCGCAGTGAGTTCCGGGTCTACATCCCCCTTGTGGACAGTGTTGCTGGCGATTGGTTACCTGTTGGGTATCCCTTTTTTGGGTTGGACATTTGCCTTGGGGGCTGTTTCATTGTGGCTGCTGGGTTGGGGCGGCATGCGTCTTTGGCTGGCCTTGTGGCCTTCGCTGGCAAAGTGGCGTTGGCTGGCTGGGGTAACGCTGGTGCTTATGTGGCCGTTTGTTTGGGCGGCGGCCAGCGGCATGGAAACGTTGTTGTTTGCTGCAATGGGGATGTGGCTGGTGGCGGATGTATTAACGGCCGTACGCACCCAGTCGCTCAACCACAAAAAGGCCGCTTTGTTGGGCGGCATGGCCGGGCTGCTTATTTTGCTGCGTCCCGATGGGCTAATTTTGGTGATTTTGGTGGCGATGGCTTTGGTTTTGCTGCCAGAGGGATGGCGCAAAGGGGTTTGGCTTGCTGCGCTGTTTTTGGGAACGGCCGTGTTCGTGCTGACTCCTTATTTTGCCTTCAATTACGCCACAAGCGGCACACTTTGGCCGAACACGTTTTATGCCAAGCAGACAGAGTATGCTGTGCTGTTGACACAACCGCTTTTGGGCAGGCTCATGCGGCTGCTCTATTTTAGTTTAGGTGGCCCTGAGAGCGGCTGGCAGGGGAGCAGCAGTGCCCATTTGCTGCTGCTGCCCGGTGTGGTGTGGACGGCGTGGCTGGCTTTGCAGCAGGATTGGCGGCAAAAGCGGCTTTTTTATTTGCTGCCGTTTGCCTGGGCAGGGGGGCATGTGCTGGCGTATGCGTGGCGACTGCCGGTTTTGTACCAACACGGCCGTTATCTGTTAGCGGCCGTACCTGTTTGGGTGGTTGCCGGTTTGGCTGGCTGGCTGCTGCTTTTTTCCCGTGTCAAGGGGCACGGTTTGCCTGGGCGTGTGCTGCGCCTGACGGCGGGCATTACCTTTGGCATTGTCCTGGTGCTCTTTTTTGGGGTGGGGGCAGCGGCTTATGGCCGTGATGTGGCTTTTATTAACGGGGAGATGGTGGCTGTGGCGCAGTGGCTGGCGGAGAATACGCCGGAAGATGCTTTGATTGCGGCGCATGATATTGGAGCGATTGGTTATTTTGGGGAACGGCCGTTGCTCGATTTGGCAGGACTCATATCGCCGGAAATTGTGCCTTTGCTGACAGATGAGCAGGCATTGGCGGTATATATTTGGCAGAGTGATGCAGATTATCTGGTAACAGCACCGGGATGGCCTTATGAATCTGTTACTTTGGATAGCCGGGCGGAGCTGCTTTTTGCAACTAATTATGGGCAAACACGGGAAGAAGGCGTGAATAATATGGCAGTGTATGGATTGAAACGGCCGTAGAAGAAAGTACTAGTACTCATGTATTGCCTGGCACTAAAGTAACATGGTATACTGCAACCATTAGTAACCTCAATGTGACCATGCAAAAGACCAAATCAAAATATCCTAAAATTCAGAAGTCTGTTTTTCCTGCAAGCCGGGGTAAAACGATCTGCAACAAAATAGCGAGGTGATAATCGTGACAGACCCAATTAAAGTAATAATCGTGGACGATCACCCACTTTTTCGGCAAGGCTTAAGAGATGTTTTAGAAACCAACCCAACAATGAAAGTGGTTGGTGAAGCGGCTGATGGGGAAGTGGCTATCGAAATTGTAAACGAAATCAAACCTGATGTGGTTTTGATGGATATTAACTTGCCCACTATCAATGGTTTGCAAGTAACCCGCCGCATCAAAAATCAGCTTCCTAATTGTAAGGTTATTGTGATCACCGGCTATGATGATGATGAGCAAGTGTTTCACGCCTTGCGGGCTGGTGCCTCAGCTTATTGTTCAAAGGACGTGCCTCCGGAAGCGTTGATAGGCATTATTCATACGGTACGCGATGGCTATTATGTGGTTGAAGATAAAACCATGCGCTACGACGAATTATTAGACTGGATCGATCAGAAGATTGGCCGGTTGTCTGGTCCGCTGATTAGTGAAAGCGATGAGTTGTTCCAGCCCCTGTCTCCCCGGGAAATGGAAATCTTGGAACACGTGACACGTGGGTTGAGCAACAAGGAAATTGCATATAAATTGGGAATTAGCCACCAGACTGTTAAAAACCATATGACGGCCATTTTGCGTAAGTTACGTGTGGATGATCGGACGCAGGCGGCTGTTTATGCTTTGCGACACGGTTGGGTTAGGCTGGAAGATACACGGACGAATTAATCATAAATAATTGTGATGGGAAACGGCCGTATAAACCCAAACACACATATGACTACAAATCGCAAAACGCACATTTGTGATTTGTAGTCATATTTTGAAATAATCCTGGTCATAACACAAACAAATGCACCTTGGGAGACATAACTCATGACAGATCCCCAAGCCGTTGGCGAAGATCTCACCTTTCAAACATTTCTAGAAGAAGCCATAAAAGACCACGAACAAACACAACGAGATCTCAAGGAAATTGACATCCTCATAAAGCAAAGTGCTGCTGAAGTAGAAAAATTGGCACAAAGAAACGCACAAGTGACCAATTATGTACGTCAGTTGCAAACCAACTTTGAAACCCTGCCTAGAGAAGACATTCGAGAAGCTTATGAAGCACTCATTGATGTTCAAGAACGTTTACACACAATGCGGGGGCAGCTCGAAAAACTACAAAGTGATCAAAGAAACTTAGAAAGGCTGGCTAACTTTCAAAGCAAAATATTAGATTTAACTGAAAACCTGGGTTCATTTCCAACATCCGGCAAAAAAACAAATCGCAGACCTGGGGATATATCCAGCGTTATTCGTGTAATTCAAACTGAAGAGGCCGCTAAACAAGGTTTGGTAAGACAAATGCATGATGGGCCAGCATCATCATTGAGTAATTTCATTTTACAAGCTGAAATATGCCAGCGCTTTTTTGATATTAATCCAGATAGAGCACGCACAGAGCTAAACGCCTTAAAAAGTGCGGCAGCATCCACATTTAGTGATGTAAAAGATTTCATATTTGATTTACGGCCAATGATGTTAGATGACTTGGGTGTAGTTCCAACACTTCGTCGGTATGTGGAATCTTTTCAAGAGAAAAATGGTATCGCTGTTCAAATAACAGTAACAGGTGTGGAGCGCAGATTAGAAAGCCACATTGAAGTTACGATATTTCGGGGAGTACAGGAATTATTAAATAATGCCCAGGCACACGCCCAAGCGACACATATCCAAGTATCACTTGATTTAGCCCCTGAACGAGTCCAGGCAACAGTGGAAGATAACGGAAGTGGCTTTAACGTAGAAGAAGCATTTAGTTCAGAATCCAAGACAAT